>NZ_JBTNDH010000032.1:0-42103 GCF_054511095.1 Arthrobacter sp. TMN-49
AAAGGGGGGGGGGGGGGGCTCCGAAAGGGGGGGGGGTTGTCCCTTCTCCCAACGCGGGGGGCACAGCACTGACGGTTGGACCGACGCGGTCTTTAGCGCCGCACGATCGAACGCAAGAGCCTCAATGCTACCGACAATGACGCCATATCGTCTTGTTCAAGTTCATTGACTTCTTCAAACATCCGAATAGCCCGGGTCAGTTGTTCCTGGTTTTGCGCTTCCCAGGCCTGGATCCGCTCCATGTAGGGAGTGCCACTCTCCGTGCTGGCCATGACGTTGCTGGTCATGTCCGCCGTTGTCGCGTAGAGGTCATCACGCAAGGCGGCGCGGGCCAGGGCCTGCCACCTGTCGTTGCGTGGCAACGCCGTGATGCGTTCGAGCAAGGCATCAATCGTGTACCTGTTGTACAACGCGTAGTACACGCTGGCCACAGCATCTTCGGGTTCCGTCAGGAACTCGCTGACCTTGGCCACATCGAGCAGCGCGAACGTCTCAAAGAGTTCGGCCCAGCGCCTGCCCAAGTCTGCCGGCATGTCAAAGGCCGCGGCACGGTCACGCCACGTCTGCACACGTTCCACATCAACACCTTGGAAGTAGTCGCCCATGTGCGTTCCCAGGGTGCTCACCACGGGCTTGAAACGGTTGACGACATCCTCGATATTGTGCGCCGTGATGCCTTCGTTGACCAGCCACCGGACGGCACGGTCCAGCAGGCGGCGCCTGTCCAGGTGTATCGCTGCCCACTGCTCGGTGGAAAAGCTCGGCGGCAATTCCCGCAGCGCATTGCTCATGGTGGCAAAGTCGAAGATCTCATGCAAGGCAACGAAGGCTTTCGCGACAACTACTTCCGTGGCTGAGGATTCCTCCATGGCGCGGAAGGCGAAGGTGATGCCACCCAAATTGACCATGTCGTTGGCCACCACTGTGGCAATGATTTCCTTGCGCAGCGGGTGCGTGTCCAGCTCGGCATCAAACCGTGCCGCCACTTCGGCAGGGAAGTAGCTGCGCAGCGTCTTCTTGAACCAAGGGTCATCAGCTAGATCGCTGTTGCTCAGCGCCTTGGCCAATTCCATCTTGGCGTAGGCCAGCAAAACAGCAAGCTCCGGAGAGGTCAGCCCCTGCCCGGTTGCCAACCGTTCGTGCAATTGGGCGTTGCTGGGCAAAGCCTCAAGCTCGCGGTCCAGCCCCGCATGCACGTCGAGCCAATCCATGAAGCGTTCAAAACTGGGGCTCCACTCCACCACACGCTGGCGGTCATTGAGCAGGACAATGTTCTGTTCAATGTTGTCTTCCAATACCAGATGCCCGATTTCGTCCGTCATGGACATCAGGAATTCAGTGCGCTCGGCCGGATCCAGTTTCCCTGCCGCCACCATGCGGTCAACAAAGATCTTGATGTTGACCTCGTGGTCGGAGCAATCAACGCCGGCAGAGTTGTCGATGGCGTCGGAGTTGAGGATGACACCGTGCAAGGCTGCCTCCACGCGTCCCCGCTGGGTCATGCCCAGGTTGCCACCCTCACCGATGACCTTGACCCGCAGATCTGCACCGTCAACACGGATGGGATCGTTGGCTTTGTCTCCCACGTCGGCATGGGTTTCGGTGCTGGCCTTGATATAGGTGCCAATGCCGCCGTTGTACAGCAGATCAGTGGGGGCCAGCAAGATGGCGCGCAGCAATTCCGGCGGGCTGAGTTTTACCGTGCCCTCGGGCAGGCCAAGCGCCAGGCACACCTGCTCGGTGATGGGGATTGACTTCAGCGTGCGTGAGTACACCCCACCGCCGTCGCTGATCAGCTCGGGGTTGTAGTCCTGCCAGGACGATCGGGGCAAGTCGTAGAGCCGCTGGCGTTCCTGGAAGGAACTGCCCGCATCAGGGTTGGGGTCAAGGAAAATGTCCCTGTGGTCAAAGGCCGCCACGAGCCGCACGTGGGGGGTGCGCAGCAGGCCGTTGCCAAACACGTCACCTGACATGTCTCCGACACCAACTGCCGTGAACTCCTGTGTTTGGGTGTCGACGCCGAACTCGCTGAAGTGCCGCTTGACCGACTCCCAGGCGCCGCGGGCGGTGATGCCCATGGCCTTGTGGTCGTAGCCCACCGAACCACCCGAGGCGAATGCGTCGCCCAGCCAGAAATTGTATTCGGCCGAGATGGCGTTGGCTGTGTCGGAGAAGGACGCCGTACCCTTGTCCGCCGCCACCACCAGGTAGGTGTCATCGGCGTCGTGGCGCACAACGTTGTGCGGCGGAACCACCACTTCACCGGCGACGGAGGTCACCAAGTTATCGGTGACATCCAGCAAGCCGCGGATGAAGGTTTTGTAGCTTTCCTGGCCTTCCACCATCCAGGCGCCACGGTCGATTGCCGGGTTGGGCAGTTGTTTGGCGAAGAATCCGCCCTTGGCGCCGGTGGGCACAATCACCGCGTTTTTGACTGTCTGCGCTTTCACCAGACCGAGCACTTCCGTGCGGAAGTCCTCACGGCGATCGGACCAGCGCAGGCCGCCACGGGCCACCTTGCCGAAGCGTAGGTGCGTGCCTTCCACGCGCGGGGAGTAAACCCAGATTTCGAACATGGGCCGTGGCGCCGGCAGGCCCTCAATGGTGGCCGGATTGAGCTTCATGCTCAAGAAATCACGGTTCCGGTAGTGGTTGGTGCGCAGGGTCGAATCGACCAAGTTGGTGAACGTGCGCAAAACACGGTCCGCATCCAGGGTTGGCACGTTCTCCAGCGCCGTGTTGAGCCTGGCGTGGATCTCCGTCAGCATGGCCGGGCGGGCTGCCTGGTCAATGGCTGGGTTGAAGCGGGCCTCAAACAACTCCACCAGGCCGCGTGTCACGTCGACGTTTTGCAAAAGGGTGGCGGCAATGAAGCCGTAGGAGTTGGCACTGCCCATCTGGCGCATGTATTTGGCGTAGGCGCGCAGAATCACGATTTGTCGCCATTGCATGCCCTCGGTCAGCACCAAACGGTCAAAGGGATCAGATTCGCTCTGGCCGGTGATGGCCGCCCCAAAGGCCGCCGTGAGCAGTTCCGCTGTTGCCCGCGGGTCCACCCCTGCCGGGTACTTCAGGCCCAAGTCGTAGAGGAAGAAGTCACGCTTATCAGCTGTTTCAATCTCAAAGGGCCGTTCGTCAAGGACTTCCAGCCCAAGGTTGTGGAAGAACGGCAAGATCTTGGTGAGGCTTTTAGGGTGTGCCATGAAGAGTTTGACGCGGGCGTCTTCCTCCAACAATTCCTCAGTTCCAGCGGGCAGGTACACCCGCATGCCGGGTGCACACAGGTCAGGGCTCAGGCCGGCGGCGACAACGTCCTTGTAGTTGGCGTCGAATTCCTCGAAGCTGGCAATGTCCGAGAGAGCGTCTTCCACCTCAAAGTCGATGCGGTAGCTGGCCGGGAAGGCGTCTGACCACTGCGGCACCAAGCGGTCAGCAACCTCCTGCGGCTGCGATTCGCGCAGCACCTGGGCAACACCTTCGGGCCAGGACCGTGCCGCGCGCACCAGGCGTTGTTCCAACTCAGCAACGTGCAGGTCCTCCGGCACCAGGTACGCCTTGGGCAACCTGATGCGGAAGAACAAACGGGCCAGCGCCGATTCGCTCATGCGCGCCTCAAAGTCAATGGCGACGGCGCTGAAGGTTCGGGTGAGTTCTTGCTCAATGCGGTGGCGCACAGCAGTCGTGTACCTGTCACGCGGGATATATACCAGCGCGGACATGAACCTGCCGTAGATGTCCGGGCGCAGGAACAACCGTGTTCGACGGCGTTCGGCCAGACGCAGGATGCCGTTGGCGATTACAATCAGGTCCGGGACCTCGATCTGGAACAGTTCATCGCGAGGGTAGGTTTCCAGCACGGCAAAAAGGTCCTTGCCGGAGTGGGAGTTGGGCGGGAAACCAAAGTGCCGGAGTACGGCATCCACTTTTTCGCGCACGACCGGGATGTTGCGGACAGAACCGGTGTAGACGGCTGAGGAGAACAACCCAATGAAGCGCTGCTCACCGTTGACGTTTCCCTGGGAGTCGAAGGACTTGATGCCAATGTAATCAAGGTACGCGCCGCGGTGCACGGTTGATCGGGAGTTGGCCTTGGTGATGACCAGGACTCGCTTTTCACGGGCCTTGCGCTGACCGGTGGTGGTCAGGTGCTGCACGGAAACGTGGTTGGCATCCTCGCGCAACAACCCCAAACCGCTGCCTTCACGGTTGACCAGGACATCTTCGCCATCTTGTTTGGTGAGGTCGTACTCGCGGTAACCCAAGAAGGTGAAGTTGTCGGCCTCCATCCAGTGCAGCAAATCTTCGGCCTCGCGAAGATCCGCCAGGGACTCCCCTGCCAACACTGTTGCCAAGATTTCGGCCCGGCTCAGCGCCTTTTCCCGCATGGCCGGCCAGTCCTCAACGGCCGATCGCACATTTGCCAACACTTTTGCCAGGCCGGCGAGCAGTTCCTGCTTGGCGGCGTCATCGGTTTTGGGGATTTCAATCGCTATCCACGACTCCAAGTACGAGGAGTTGTCCCCGTCCCCGAGAAGATGGGAAATATTGGGCATGGCGGAGGTGTCGCCGCTGGCAATGCCGGTGTGGGTGGGGACTTTTGTCACCGAAGCGAGCGCATGGCTGACCCTATCGCGTGACACCACAAAAACGGGGTGAGTGACCAGATGGATGGCCAGCTTCTGCCGTACCAGTTCGGCACTGACGGAGTCCACAAGGAAGGGCATGTCATCGGTAACGATGTACACAACACTGGCATCGTGCTCGTCAAGGACTTCCACGTTGGCATGGCTGGGTGCCCGCTGGGCCGCGAGGGCCTGGTGCGCGAGAGCCCGTGCCGCCAAAACAGCCGGCTCGTAGCGAGCAGCGTCCTCGGCTGAAAGCTGCACAAAGTAGTCATCAAAAAATGACTTGCCGCCAACCCGCGTCGAATCCTGCACAGGTTCGGGGCTGGATGAGTGCGATGACATAAAATAACGCCTCCGTGAAAGAGAAAAGACCGCCTCTTTGCGACCCTACAACTGAGCCTATCGCTGAACTTCGTGCTCTGCTGTGGCGTTTCTTACAGCACTTTCCGGGTTTCGCTGGGCAGCTGCACAACTGATGCCACGAATGGCCTCACGCAAGGGCGCATCAGGAGCAATCTCTTGCAAAAGCCTCCCCTCCAACAGTGCCTTGTCTGTCAGCTCCGGCTCCCACGGCAGGAAATGCTTGATGGCAAAGGGCGGACCAAAACGTTCCCAGGCCTGAGCAAGGGCTTTCTCCGGCGCACCTCCCACAGCCCTGCGGCGTACCTTGTTGACCACCACACGAACGTCGGCCGCGGGGCAATGCTGGGCCAGCTCCGCCAGTCCCCGAATCAGGCGCGGAATACCCACCGGGTCACTATTGCCCAATGCGTAGATGATGTCCGCCTCACTCAACACCGTCAAGGTGGCAGCGTTGCGCCGCGGCGCCACCGTGTCATAGCTGAGTTCTTCGTCGTTCTCCAGTGAAAAACCGCAGTCCACAATGACCAGCTCAGCCATTTCTTGAGCCAGGAAAAGCACCCGTTCCACGGCAGCAGCCCGCAATTCCGGCCACCTGTCCGCGCGGGTAAGCCCCGTCAAAAGTGAAAAAGTGCCACCGGAAAACACCACAGCAGTGGAAATCTTGGACAGCTGCGCAACGCTTAGCTGCCCTTGATCGGCCGCCCTGCAGGCTTGTGCAAAGGAGGCAGACTCATCCAGCAACCCCAACGCCGCAGCAATACTTGCCCCGAAACTGTCGGCGTCTATCAGCAGCACTGAGCGCCCCGACGCTGCTTGTTCAGCGGCTAAGTTGATGGCCACAGTTGTCCGCCCCGGTGAGCCGATGGGACCCCACACGGCCACAAGAGTGCTGCCGCCCCGCGGAGGCGAGGCGGGCGAACCCGACGCCTCGGTGGCAGTTCTGTGGTGGCTGCTGCGCTGCGGGGTTGTCTCCCGGTGCAACCGGGCCCTGACTTTGGCGGCGATCCCCCCACTGGCCCGTCGGGGATGGCTACCCGGTGACGCCGACGGGCCGGCGTGGGGCTGGGGCTTGTTTCCAGCACCTCGCGTGGGCGGCTGGCTGGATTCAGCAGGTTGGTTATCCCGGGGGTTCGCCGGTGACGGGCCGGCACCATCGGGGTGCGCCTTCCCGCCGGTCTCTGGAGACTCCACACTAAGTACTTCGGAAGCTTCCTGTGCAGCGCCGCCACCGGAGTCATCGATGGCGTCATCAGCCGGGGCGGACGCTGTGGCGCTGTTCGGCGCGAGCGGCCCGGAATCGTAGGCGGCCGGCACAGCAAAGCCTGTTGAGAGGTGGTGCCGCCTGCTCTCAACAGCTGCCAGCACAGCTGCGCTCAATGACTCGGCCGTGACCTGTCCCGACACCACCGAAGCACCCATGATGCGCAGGCGTAGGGCTTCCTCGGGGGAATCGGCAACAGCCACCACACCGACTCCCACAGCTGCGAGCCTGTCGACCAGTGTTGCCGTCAGGTCGCCGGCAAACTGGGCCACCACAGCAACCTGGGCCAAGCCGCTTTGACAGGCAGCCAGCAACTGCACCAGTTCCGGGCACCGACGAACAATGCTGAGTTTGCCCCGGCGTGCCGCCAGCTCGTCAATGACGCCATTCGCTGTGTCCCCCACTGAAACCACGCTCACACCATTCACTGCGCGGCCCCGGGATTCCACACCACCGAGACTTTAGCCTTATTGGCCACCGCCCCCAGGAACTTTGGCATCTGGGCGTCACTCACCAACACCATGAGCTGCATGTTCTTCCCGGATCCGAGCGACCCGGAGGCAACGTTGAGTGCGGCGACTTCGGCACCGGGGAGCATCAGGACGGGCGCCTGGTAGCCGTTGCGCTCATCCGGGAGGGCAACCCAAACGTCAACATAGGAGCCCACCACCACCTCCTTCGGCAACGGCTCACTGATGGTCACCGGCGCGGGTTTGCGATCAAGTGCGTCGGTCTGCCCAATGCTGGACCGGGCAACAAGTTCACCCTTGGCCACCATCCGCACCGCCACGCTATTTTCGCCCAGCACCACCCCCGGGTCCAGGTACTTCCCGCCCACATCGCCGAGTTGGACGTGGACTATGTTGAAGGACTCGGTCGTAATTTTCTGCCCCACCACCAGGGCATCCTTGGCGGCATACATGGGCACTGTCTTGCCGGCATTGCCCACGAGCGCCACAACGCCAGCCACGGAGGCCAGAACCAGCAGAATCCCTATCAGCAGCCGGGGATCCTTCCATGAGGGCTTAGTCAACCGCGAGGCTTGCCCCTGTGCTGCCAAAGCCATGGATCCTCCCGGTTGCGGAACGTTCCGCCAGGTGGTCGGTGCACGCAATGTTGGCGGCATGAACCCACGCCCCGAACGGACAGTCGTGTACTTAGTTCTACAACCGATGAGCCCGTGTTGAAAGCCCCTCTGCCAAAAAGCTCTGAATCTGTGGACAACATGCGGGCGAATGGTCCCCACACGAGGGGATCTCCGGGGATAACGTCAATCAACCTCGTCAAACATGACTAAAGGGGAGATAATGAGTGCATGCCTCGATTTCTAACTCTGGCGGATGTTGCCGAACAGCTGCAAATTTCTGCCGCTGCGTGTTACGCATTGGTGCACAGCGGCGAGCTGCCGGCCTTTCAAATTGGCGGGCGAGGGCAGTGGCGCGTGGATGAAGCCAAGTTTGAACAGTTCATCGATGATCGCCATGCAGCGGCCCGGGCCATGCTCGCCGCCGAGAACGCACCGTCAGACGCCGTCTAGTGCGTCCGCGCAGCCGTGGCTAAAACTCGTTGTCCGCAGTTGAGGCGACTGACACCAGGCTACTCAGGGGAACCACAACGGTGCCCTGCCGGTTCTCGCGGTCCCGGCTGACGCCGTCGGCCAATTGCATGAGCTGCACATAGTCAGCCCCCACCTGATCCAACACCCCGCGAATACCTGCAGGGTGTGCGGTGTCCAGATCAAGAACGACAACAGATCTGTTCCTTGCCAACACACGCAAGGCGGCGGCCAGAGAGTATTGGACCCGAGAGACTGTCCGTGCTCGTTCCGTTCCCAGGCCATGAACCCGCAATAGCTTCGCCAGCGGCAACAACACTGAACGGTTGTCCTCACTTAACAACATCCATTGCGGTTCAACCCTGTGCACAGCACCATGAAAAGCAGTCCCGTTGCACATGACCACCGAAATCTGTTGCCCCTTGGCGCCCCTCAATGCCTCGGCAACTGTCAGCTGTGAGGCCTCCACCCGTGCCAGTTCGTTGACGTGGCGCTCCAAGTCAAGCTGCGTGGCACCATGCCACTGAGTTTCCAGGTCACCAAATAGTAGTTCCCATCGCATGGCGTCACGGTAGGCGCAGGGCCGATGCGTCGTCAACTGGTTATTTGCCTTTTTTTCCGCAAGCTCTGGACACATGCCAATGAATGGGGTCAAAATGAGTCATACGCATTTATATGATGCCAAACAGTGTCAAAACAGTTCAAAGGGGAGCTTCGGTGCAACGGCAAACTCGAGCCGATCTGGCCATGACGGCGGCAATTCTCGTCCTCGGCGCATCGCTGGTGTATAGCGGGATCTCGCTTCTGCGCCTGCGCTGGCAGAACATTAGATCGGCACAACCCCTGGATCTTGCCGAACTGTTGGGCGTGGCCGGAGCCGGCGCGGGCGTCGCCTTGCTGTGTTGGTGGATCCTTGCCATGGCGTGCGCGTGCGTGTCGGCCGTGGCTCACGAGAAAGGTGCAGCAAAAGTCGCGGACTTCACGGCGTCGTGTTCGCCGGCTTTCATGCGGCGCGTTGTCATCGCCGTGCTTGGACTAAATCTCATGGCCACCCCACTACTTGCGGCGGCCCAGGCGCCCGGGCTTGACCCGCTCTGGCGTGCCGAAACGGTGGCCACCACCGCCACCGCGAGCACCACCGCGGACGTTCTCCCACCCAATTCGGCCGAGCCAGTTGACCCACAATGGCTCCCGCATGCCCCGGACACAGACCCCGATCTCTTGCTCCGCCCGGCTACCCGGCCGGCCCCGGCCGATGCTGAAAACAGTCCCGGGGGAACGGCGTCGGAAGTACCCTCACCAGGGGCGCCGCCCAGCACTAGTGCCGTGGAGGTGGTCGTGAAGAGCGGGGACAGCCTCTGGACAATCGTGGCTGCCGCGCTGGGTCCTTTTTGCACAGATGTGGAGGTGGCACAGGCCTGGCCACGGTGGTACAACGCCAATCGAGACACCATTGGTGAGGACCCGCATTACATTCTTCCCGGCCAAGTCTTGCACGCACCGTCAGGCTACTAGCCTTATCCTTCACAGCCAGGGCAAGCACGCAGTGCATGGCAATTTCCGTTCGTCACAGCAAGTTACTGCACAGCCCATTGCGGTGCAGGTGAGTTCACCCCAGAGGAGCGCATCATGAGTACAGCTGCCATCCCCCGAATCCCGGCAGAGTCCACAGTTCTGGTGGTCAAGCCGGCGCCCGTGCTGGGATCCCCGAACGATCGGGGCGGCACGGTTGTGAAGATGCCAAGCCGGATCAGGCCTAGCTCGGTTCAGCACTCTACCCAAGACACAGGGTCTCTGCGGACGGTGCAGGTCCTTGACCCGGAAGCTGCTGAGCGCGCCACGGTGACAGCCATGTCCGGGAAGATCGCCCGCTCAGCTCTGGAAGTACTCAACGGCGTCAGAAGTGTCCAACAACTCTCGCGCTGGCTCGATGCCCGTTGCATGAGTTCATTGGCAACCCGGGCCCGGCTCCACGCGGAGGCTTGCAAGGCCGCGTCCCGGCGCGGTAGCCATGAAGCCCACAAGGGCAACGTTCACCCGCTGCACCCCCAGCCGGTAGTTCATTCGGTCCATTGCAGTTGCATCTCGCCCGGGATCTTTGAAACAGCAGTAGTTATTGCCGACAGGAGCCGGTTCCGGGCCATGGCCATGCGCTTTGAACTCACCCGCGGACTATGGAAAGTCACGGCGCTTCGCATCGGCTAGCCGGTCCTGCTGCGGGGACAACAATGGCGGCCCGCACGCGAGCCGCCATTGAAAAAAGCATCTACTTCTTGGAGTTAGCGCTTCTTCTTGCCCTTGTTCTTATTGCCCGTGCGCTTGGCCGACGGCGGCAGGCCACCGGCGCTGCGGCGCTCAACATGCGTTTCCACGCCGCCTTGTTCGTCGGGGGCCGTGAATCGCAGCTGCGCAGGCTTCGCCGGTGCGGCCAGACCCGGAGCGGTGATGCGCGTTGCGCCTTCTGCCCCGGCCACCCGGTCCAGCAGGGCCGAGGGCTGGTCTGCGACGACGCCCACGGCCGTTGCCGGCGCGTTCTCCACCTGCACGTCCAGGTTGAATAGGAAGCCAACGCTTTCCTCGCGGATGGCAGCCATCATGGACTGGAACATCTCGTAGCCTTCACGCTGGTACTCCACCAAGGGATCACGCTGGGCCATGGCCCGCAAGCCAATGCCTTCCTTGAGGTAGTCCATCTCGTAGAGGTGTTCTTGCCATTTGCGCCCCACGACCGAGAGCACAACGCGGCGTTCCAGCTCACGCATGGTCTCCGCACCAAGAGTAGCTTCACGTTCCTGGTAGGCCACACGAGCATCCGAGAGCAGCTCAGTCTTGACGGTCTCGGGCGTAATACGGCCAATTCCGCCTGCCTCTTCGGCAATCTCGTCCACAGTCACAGTGACGGGGTAGATGGTGCGCAGGTTGGTCCACAAGGTTGGGAAGTCCCAATCACCCGGGTGGCCTTCGCCCAGTGAGGCTTCAATGATCTCGTTGACAGTGTCTTCAAGGAAGTGCTGGACCTTTTCGTGCAGGTCTCCACCTTCCAAGATCCTGCGGCGGTCGCTGTAGATGGCTTCGCGCTGGCGGTTCAGGACGTCGTCGTACTTGAGCACGTTCTTGCGCTGTTCAGCGTTGCGGCCCTCAACCTGGCCCTGTGCCGAGGCGATCGCCTTGGACACCAGTTTCGATTCCAGGGCTACATCGTCAGGCATCGAGGAACGGGACATGAGACGCTCGGCGGCACCGGAGTTGAACAAACGCATCAAATCATCTGTCAGCGACAGGTAGAAACGGGATTCGCCCGGGTCGCCCTGACGCCCTGACCGGCCCCGGAGCTGGTTGTCGATGCGGCGGGACTCGTGACGTTCTGTGCCCAAAACGTACAGGCCGCCAGCCTCCAGCACTGCCTCGTGTTCGTCTTTGACGGCCAGCTTGGCTTCCTCGAAGGCTTCATGCCAGGCCGCCTCGTACTCTTCCGGAGTGTCTTCCGGGTCAAGTCCGCGCGCGGCCAGTTCGGCAACAGCGTTGAACTCGGCGTTGCCGCCGAGCATGATGTCAGTGCCACGGCCAGCCATGTTGGTGGCCACGGTGACGGCCCCACGGCGGCCAGCCTGGGCCACGATGGCGGCCTCACGGGCATGGTTCTTGGCGTTCAAGACCTCGTGCTTGACACCGGCTTCCGCCAGCTTCTTGGAGAGGTACTCGCTCTTCTCCACGCTTGTGGTGCCGACCAGGACTGGCTGACCTGTTTCGTGGCGTTCGGCAATGTCGGCGACGACGGCGTCGAACTTCACCACCTCGTTCTTGTAGACCAGGTCGGGCTGGTCCGAGCGCAGCATGGGCTTGTTGGTGGGGATGGGAACAACACCCAGCGAGTACGTTCCCATGAACTCCGACGCCTCAGTCTCGGCGGTACCTGTCATGCCGGAGAGCTTGTCGTACAGGCGGAAGTAGTTCTGCAAGGTCACCGTGGCCAAGGTCTGGTTCTCAGCCTTGATCTCCACGCCTTCCTTGGCTTCGATGGCCTGGTGCATGCCCTCGTTGTAGCGGCGGCCGGCCAGAATACGGCCCGTGTGCTCATCAACAATGAGGACTTCGCCGTCCATGATGACGTAGTCTTTGTCGCGCTTGAACAGTTCCTTGGCCTTGATGGCGTTGTTCAAGAAGCCGATCAGCGGCGTGTTGGCCGATTCGTAGAGGTTGGTAATACCCAGGTAGTCCTCAACCTTTTCGATGCCCTCTTCAAGGACGCCAACTGTGCGCTTCTTCTCATCAACTTCGTAGTCGTCCTCGACGTTCAGTCGCAGCACCACCTTGGCGAACTCGCCGTACCACCGGTTGGCGTCTCCGGAGGCCGGACCGGAAATGATCAACGGTGTGCGGGCCTCATCGATGAGGATGGAGTCAACTTCATCGACAATGGCATAGTTGTGGCCGCGCTGGACCAGCTCGTCCTTGCTCCACGCCATGTTGTCGCGCAGGTAGTCAAAGCCAAACTCGTTATTTGTGCCGTAGGTGATGTCTGCGGCGTACTGGGCGCGGCGGACGGCAGGATCCTGATTGGAAATGATGCAACCACTGCTCTGGCCCAGGAACCTAAACACGCGACCCATGAGATCGGACTGGTACTGCGCCAGGTAGTCGTTGACGGTGACCACGTGGACGCCCTTGCCGGTGAGCGAGTTCAGGTAGGCCGGGGCTGTAGCCACCAGGGTTTTACCTTCACCAGTTTTCATTTCAGCAATGTTGCCCAGGTGCAGTGCCGCGCCGCCCATGAGCTGGACACGGAAGTGCCGCAGGCCCAAGGTGCGTGAGGATGCTTCGCGTACGGCGGCAAAGGCTTCCGGCAGCAGGTCATCGAGCGTCTCGCCGTCCTCGTGGCGTAGCTTGAGCTTGTCTGTCTCCTCGCGCAGCTCAGCGTCGGTGAAGGTCTGGAAGGGCTCCTCCAGAGAATCAATGGCGTCGGCAAGCACATTGAGTCGTTTCAGCGTTTTGCGATCGCCTGTACGAAGAACCCGTTCAAGAAGTGATGGCACGAAATTGCTCCCAATCTATTGCACCTAAAAGTGGCGTGTTCAGTCTACGTGAGAAGATGTGCAGCGCACTGCCAGTTATTGCAGTGCGCTGCGCAGTGTTGGTGCCAGGTCCCCGTGGTCAAGGACGACGACGGCGCCCAGCCCCAGCCAACGCGCCATCAGTTCCAGCTCGGTGGCCAAGTGAATGGCGGTATCTGCTGGCGCATGGGGCTCCGCATAGGCGCCACGGACCAGAAGAACAGCGGCGTGTCGATCGGCTTTCAGATCCACGCGCGCCACAATGTTCTCGCCCAGCAGAAACGGCAGCACGTAATATCCGAATTTTCGTTTGTGTTCGGGAGTGTAGATTTCCAGCCTGTAGTGAAAATTGAAGAGTTTCTCCAATCTTCTGCGCTCAAAGACCAACGAATCGAAGGGGCTCACCAGGGCCTGGCCGGTTGCCTTGCGCGGTGTTGTTGCCGTGGCGTGCAGATAGGTGGGCTCCGGCCACCCCACAACCGTGACGGGTGTCAGCTCGTTGGTGGCGAGAAGTTTGTTCACCGCTTGCGCGGCCGCCTTGGGTGGGAGCCGGAAGTAGTCGGCGAAGCACCTGGTGGTTCCGATGCCGTGGGCCTGGGCCGCTGCGGAAATCAGCCGGGTGAGAGATTCGTCCTTGGCGGCAGCATCCATCGTCTCCCCCGGACCCAACAGGCCACGCTGTGACGGTGGCAGGATCTTCTCAACCAGTGAGTAGCGGCGTTCGAATTGTTCGTTGCGGGAGGCTGCGCCAACAATTCCGCGTTCGAAGAGGCCTTCAACGGCACGTTTGACTGCGCTCCAGTTCCAGCCCCAGCCGTCGGTGCTGACAGTTTCCTGATGGCCAATTCTGGCCTTGATTTCCCGGGCGGTCAGTGGTTTGCTGTGGGCCAGGACGCCCAGAATGCTTTCCTCCAGCGATTCCCGAAGCCCTGATTCCATGGCGTCGGAACCCACCCAGCGGCGGTTCTGCCATTGCCGCAAATCATGAAAATGTTCCGGGCGGATGAAGCTTGCCTCATGGGCCCAGTACTCCATCAGCTTCCGCGGGGATTTGCCGGCAAGGGTGGTGACCAGCGACGTGTCGTAGGGTCCCAGCCTTGAAAAGAACGGCAGGTAGTGACTGCGTGATAGGACGTTGACGGAGTCAATTTGAACCAATTGCAGTTGCGCAAAGGTCCGGCCCACCTCCCGTGCTGTGACGGGTTTGGCGGGCCGGACTGTTGCAAGTCCCTGAGCTTTGAGTGCAATGCGCCGGGCCTGTGACAGGCTCAGACTTGCACCCATATGTGTTGCTCCTTGACTTTGTGCGGGGAATTCAGTGCAGTTTTCCGGTCATGGTGTGCCCGAAGGGATTGCCTAGACGCGGGCTGGCTCATCTGGTGAATGGTAGGCGGTGATTTCTTCGACAACGTCTGCGTTGTCATCCAGGGAGATGACACCGTACGTCCATCCCTTCCGGCGGTACACCACTGAGGGGATGCCCGTTGAGGAATCGATGAACAGGTAGAAGTCGTGACCCACCATTTCCATGTTGTCCACGGCATCATCGAGGGACAAAGCCGTGGCGGGGAAAACCTTGCGACGGATCAGCACCGGCGAATCGCCAGCGGGGATGTCGTTTTCGATCTCGTACGGCAGCTTTTCCGGAACCGACTCAGGCACGCTCTGCGCGTAGATGGGCTCGGAACTGCTGACAGGAGTCAGGGAGCCAATGGCTTCCTTGACTGCGACGGGGGCGTGCCGGCCGTGGTGGACCTTCTTCTTGTCCTTGGCGCGGCGGAGACGCTCCAGCAACTTTCCGTAAGCCAGATCAAAAGCTGCGAACTTGTCGGATGCGGCGGCTTCAGCACGGATCACGGGGCCTCGGCCCAGAACCGTCAACTCAACAGTGAGAGGGGTGTCTGCTGTGCGGGCCTTGCTCTCCTTGGAAACCTTCACATCGACTCGCTGGACCTTGTTGGCCAGCTGTTCGATCTTCGTGAGCTTCTCGCCAGCATATTCGCGGAATCGGTCCGAAACGCTCAAGTTGCGACCGGTGATCATGAACTCCATGGTGCCCTCCAAATATCTTCGGTGACACGGCGGCCGGCTAGCATTTGGCGCTACATTCCAGACCGCCGACGGGCGGTTTCCTCTCGAAAGAGGTACCCGTTTACTCACGTTAGTTCACTGCATGGTTTTATTCATCTTTTGCGCAAGAAAACTTTCAGTCGAGTCGAGTCCGGGGGCTTATTTCGTGACCACCCTCGGGTGCTCGAGCGGCCGCCAGGACCACCCCGGCACACACCCTCAGACCAGCATTTTCAAGTGTTTTGGCGGCTTCTTGCAGTGTTGATCCAGTGGTGAGGACGTCATCAACCAGCACCACCAGCGCCTGGCGGCGGTTCGCTCTGAGCCAAACACGGTGATGGTATTTACGCCGGATTTTCATAGTGTTACGTACGTTGCGCCGCCGGGCCGCCCGGCCCAGACCTTTTTGGTGGTGCCTGCGCCACGGCGGCCTAGCCTTGATGCCCAGGAGTGGGACTATGGCCACCCCCGGTGGCAGCCGAGCTTCCCGTACTAACGCCCGCAGGATCATGGCTACGGGGTCGTAGCCGCGACGGCGCCAGCCGCTTGAGGTGCTGGGCACCGGCACCACAATGACCTGCCCGGAGTTCGCCGGAACCACGGATGCTGTCACCGTGCCCAGGCCGCGGGCCAGGCAGCGGCTCAGGGGCGCTGACAGTTCGGTGCGTCCATGGTTCTTGAATGCCAGGATCGTTTCGGCCAACGAGTCCCGATACACACCGGCCGCGACGACCGGCAGCAGCGAATACCCCCTAACCCCCACCAGCGCATCGGCGGATTGTTCTGCCCGGAAGGGTGCTGACGTTTGCTGGCGCAGCGCGGCGGAGCAAGCGGGGCAGAGCGCGTGATCCTCGCGGCCACACACCACGCAGTCGGCAGGCAGAATCAGGTACAGGAAGTCCCGGAAGGCCGATTCGCCCCACAACCACAGCGCCAGCCACAGACTGGCAACCGGCGCCCTGTGCGAGCCGGGCCGGCGTCGCTGATCGCTAAGCTCGTCCATGCCTCTAGTGTGGACCCTAGCCGAGGCCGCGCGCACGGTTTGCGGCCCCGCGTGTGGGCATTGACGGACCTGGCGATGGCTGTGAACTAATCAATCGCCGCGGCCAGCTCCGACCGTTGAACCCCTAGCCGGCATATGAGGCTTGTTGCAGCTCTTTGGCCGTCACTTGCCAATTATTGCCCACATTGCTGGAAATCTCGGTGGCTGTTTGGGCATGCACGTTGCGCACACCGGAGCCGGCGCTGAGCCATTGGACACCCTTGAGCGGCTCCAATTGAACCGGGCTGCGCACCAAATCCAAAATCTCCACGGTGACCAGTTCGGTGGCCGAAGGTGCCATGACAGCCATGCTTGACTCCCCCGTCCACACGCCAAGGGTTACTGTTCCGCTGTGCGCGATGGTGATGGGTTCGGTGAGTTCCTTGGGCATCTCACCGGCCTTAATGATCCCCGTCACGGACACCGTGCTCACACCGTTGTCCTGAGAAATCACCATGGCTCGTGCGCCGTCCCGGGAAACCCGCAACGTGGTGACAGTCTTCCCCACCAGCCACGGCACGTTTAAGACAACTGGCTTGCCCATTTTGCCGTCGTCGTTCGGGTTGATGGCCGTCACCACACCCGAACCGTCGCCGGCGGCCGTCCACACCCACCCGTTGGGGGCGAACGACGGCGGCGTGAGGGAGCCGCCCGCCACCGCCAGCATGGCCGCCTGTCCCGGGGTGATCGTGTAGATCTGGTTGCCGGCACCTGACAGGAAAGCAAAATTGCTGCCCGAGTATGACATTGCAGGGGCTGAGGGCAGCAAATTGGCTATAGATGCCATCTTGGCGATGGGAGCAATCTTGGTGCCGTCATAGGTGACCAGCTCGTTCTTGGCCAGCGCAATCTGGCTCGTCGGCACTGGCCTGTCAATGATCATCGGCAGCACAGGCTCCTCCGAACCACCCATGTCCACCTCACGATCGTCAGCCAGCAGTTGCAGTACGTTGACGGTGTTCAGGCCCTTTTGAAAGGTCATCAGCAGTTGGGCGTGCATTTGCTGACGCTGCGCCACACTTGTCCCCAGCAGGAGTTGCGCCGTCAACCCCACCTTGGCAATGCCGTCGTTGTTGACGGGCACCGAGTCACGTTCCAGGGCAATCCCCGGGGGGAAGGCACTCACCACCGCCCCTTGCAAATACGGCGCCGGGCCATTGAGCATGGCCTTGACAATGGCCGTTGCCGTCCGCGATGAGCCAGCAGCCAGCCACCGTGCATCCGGGACCCCGTAGGTGAAGGTTGGGTCATAAAAATACAAGGAGACGGGGCTGAAAAGTGTCTGGAAGTTGGCTTCAGTCAGCAACACGCCGTCGGGCGCTTCGGAAATACGCCATTGCCCATCGACTTGAACCATTTTGACCTCAACGGTCTCGGTGGCGCCCTCCAAGGCGGGGGTGAGAACACCTGACGCATCCACCGTTGAGACCACATCGAAGGTCAAGCGGAAGCTGTCCTTCACCGGCCCCGGGGATATCGAGAACGTGTCCTTAAAAACGACCGTTCTCTTATCAGGTGCCCACGATTGCGCCAGGCCGGCCGTCAAGTACTGCCTGCCCACCTGAAAATTGTCAGCAACTCCAGTGCCCGTATCAATAAACCCGCGCAGGATACTCTCCTGTGACGCCCCGGCAATGGGTTCAAACTGCTGAAAGTCGATATTGACCGAATTGTCTCGCGGCGACAGGGGATCACTCTTGCCCACCGGACCGTCCGTGGGAATGGTGGCACACCCGGCAACGGCAAGGAGGACGACGACGGCCATCGCCCACACTGTCATGACCAGTTTTCGAGGTGCCTGGGTCAGGTGACGCCTTGTGCCGGCCGATGTGCTGCTCACTGTTCCGCCTTCTCCGCGTTGTTCCCTGAATCGTGCACCGTGACGGACTTGATGCCGCCCAGGGCGCCCACCACACCTATGGAACCAGTGTGGGTCATGACGGGGCCTGTGGACAGTGATGGTGAACTGCCGGCCCGCCCACCACCGTCGGGCGGGAGCGGAACAGGTGAGTGCGTAAGCACGATTCCGCGTTTGCGCGGCAGGGTCAAGCGGAAGCACGATCCTTCCCCTGGTACCCCCCACGCCTCGAGCCAGCCGTCATGCAGGCGGGCGTCCTCCATGGCAATGGACAGACCCAACCCGCTGCCGCCCGTGGTGCGGGCCCGGGCAGAGTCGGCACGCCAGAACCTGTCAAAGACGTGGCCCAGGGCCGACGGGGACATGCCGATGCCGTAGTCGCGCACCGCCACCGCCACAGCTGTCTCATCCGCCGAGACAAAGATCTTTACGGGCTTGCCTTCACTGTGCTCGACGGCGTTCAGGACCAAGTTGCGCAAAATCCTGTCAATCCGGCGCGAATCCATCTCCACAACGCACTTATGGTTACGCAGCCGGGTCACCACCGAAAGCTCGCTTGAGTTGGCGTCCGCAACGGGGGTTGCGCCGTCGATCACCGAGTGAATGACCGAGAAAATGTCCAACGATTCCGCATCCAGGTCAGCAACGCCGGCATCAAAACGGGAAATCTCCAGCAAGTCGGCCAACAGCAACTCGAAGCGTTCCACCTGATGGAAGAGCAGTTCCGAGGAACGCTTGTTGATGGCGTCAAAGTCGCCACGGGCATCGTACAAGACTTCGGCGGCCATCCGCACAGTGGTGAGCGGGGTGCGCAGCTCGTGGGACACATCCGAGACGAATCGCTGCTGCATCTCAGAGAGCGTGGCCAGGGCCGTGATCTGGTCTTGCAACGAGGTGGCCATCTTGTTGAACGAGGTGGCCAGCCTTGCCATCTCGTCCTCTCCCTTAACTTGCATGCGTTCTTCAAGCTCGCCGGCAGCGAGTTTCTCCGAAACGGCCGCCGCCTGACTCACCGGATTCACCACCGTCCGGGTGACGTACCAAACGATGGCGCCAATGAGCAACAACAGGATCCCGCCAGCAATCCACAACACCGACTGGATATAGTCCAAGGTCAGTTGTGCGCTGCTGAGGTCATAGATCATGTACAACTCATAGTTAGTGTTGAGCAACTCAACCTGACTGCCAATCACCACCGCCGGATGGACACCTGCACTGCCCGTGGGCAGGGCTATGGACTGCCAAAACTGGCTGTCGGCATCCTTTTGGACGGCCTTGCGCAGCTCACTGGGAATGATGGCTGTGGTGACGCCACCGGAATCTGCAGAACTGACGGCCAACGTGCTGGTTTGGCCCGGAATCTTGACCATGAGGTACCTGCGGTTGTCGTCCTCACCGCCCACTTCGAGCAGCCGCAGGGTGTCCTCAACATAGGTGGACAGTCGTTGCTGATCGCTGAGGCTCGCATTGGAGAAGTCAGCTTGGATCTGGGTGGCGCCCCGCGCTGATTCCTGCTGCGCCTGAACCAGGCGCTCCTTGAAGAGGCCGTTGGAAATTTGGCCGGCCAAATAACCGCCAACACCCACCACCGCCACCGCCGCGATCAGCAGGGTGGTCACAACCGTGCGGAACTGCAACGAGGTGCGCCAGCGCCTGACCCAGGAGCCGCGAACCCAATTGGCGCCGCGAACGAGCCATGCTCCAGCTTTCCGCAGGCCGTGGCCCACCCTGCCCAGAACGACTGTCCAGAAGTTTGCCGGGGCAGGCTTGTGGACGGTGGCAGGATCAGTTCCGGCCGTGGAATCGCCGTTGTCCATGGCAGGCTTGTCTGAACTGCTACTGCCAACAGCGTTGTGGTTGCTCATTGTGTCTTCACCGGTGATGCTCTGCGATTGGCGCTTACTGCCCGGCCTTGTAGCCAACGCCGCGGACAGTCAGGACAACCTCGGGCGCTTCGGGATCCCGTTCGATCTTCGAACGCAGACGCTGGACGTGCACGTTGACCAGGCGGGTGTCGGCGGCATGGCGGTAGCCCCACACCTGCTCCAGGAGGAGTTCGCGGGAAAACACCTGCCACGGTTTGCGGGCCAGAGCCACCAGGAGGTCGAATTCCAGGGGTGTGAGCAGGATCCGCTCACCGGCGCGGCGAACGGCATGCCCGGCCACGTCAATGGTGATCTCACCGATGAAGAGCGTCTCGGGTGCCTTGACATCGCCGGGACGCAGACGGGCCCGAACACGGGCCACCAGCTCGGCCGGCTTGAACGGCTTGGCCACGTAGTCGTCGGCACCCGATTCGAGGCCGCGAACCACATCTGAGGTGTCCGACTTGGCGGTAAGCATGACAATGGGAACATCCGACTCGGCGCGGATCAGCCGGCAAATCTCAATCCCGTCAACTCCGGGCAGCATCAAGTCCAAGAGGACCAAATCCGGTCTATTGGACTGGAAAACCTCAAGTGCCTTCGCGCCGTCAGCGCAAAAAACGGGGTCGAAACCGTCATTGCGAAGCACGATCCCGATCATCTCGGCCAGTGCTTCATCATCGTCAACAACTAAAATGCGTGCCTTCATAGTTCTATATTTACCTATTACCACCATATTGTCCCTATCGACGCTCCACAGCGAGTGCCCCAGCCTTAGTTTTCGGCCAAAATGGCGACAAACTGAGGGTTTGGGGCCCTTGCGGGTCTCCGCAGCTGGCAGCCGTGGATCGCGTGGGGAGGAATTAGCGGGTTGTGCGTGGGCACCAGTAACCGTATTCGGGGCGGCCGCAGCGGAATGCTGTAAATCTTTGGCCAATTCCCGCCCTATTCACAGGCAAAGGTGGTTCTTCCCGATAGGGTTTGAAGATAGTCACTGGAGCATTGCAGGTGTCTAGGCTGCGCCACCATTACCAGCTGGTGCACAGCCGCCGCCGCTACAGCGGTGCATGATTTTTACTGGGGTACATTTCAGGGAGCACAATGACGCATGAACCGCAGCAGCCACCGGTGGAACCACAGGGCGACGGGCAGGATCAGCCTGGGCAGCAGCCGCAGTGGGGCCAGTACGCCCAACCCGGTCCTGCGCAGCCGCCGTACGGCCAACCCCGGTACGGCCAGTCACAGTACAACCAGCCCCAGTACCCGGGACAGCCTCCCTATGGCCAGCAGCCCCAGTGGGGGCAGTACGGTCAACCCGGACCACAGCCGGGTGGCTACAACAACTACATGGCGCCCCCCAAGCCCGGCGTTATCCCCCTGCGCCCCTTGGGTGTTGGCGAAATTCTCGACGGCGCTTTTCAAGCTGCCAGGCGTAACGGCAAGGCCATGTTTGGCTCGGCCCTGATCTTCCAGCTCTTAACGGCCGCGGCAACCCTGTTGGTCATGTTCGTTACCCTGGGCCAGTTCATGACGGTGATCACGGACAGCACCTTCATCGTTGATGGCACTGATCAAGAAGCATTTGAGTCGATGGTTGGCCCGCTTGTCACCTTCTCCGTCTCCATCCTGGTGACAGCGTTCCTCTCAACGTTGATTCAAATGGTTTTGCAGGGCGCCCTGGTGGTTCCCGTGATCCGTGCCGTGTTGAACCGCAAGACCTCGTTTGGCCAGATGTGGCGCCTGACCCAACCGCGCATTGGTTCCTTGCTGCTGTTGGCCCTGCTGTACGCGGCGGCCATGCTGGTGGCAATACTGGTGTACACAGGCATAGCTGTGGCCTTGGTGCTCGGCTTCGGCGCCAACAGTCCAGGCGCCGCGGTGGGCTTTTCCGTGTTGGCAATCCTGCCGTTTGTGGCCGTCGCCGTCTGGATTGGCACCAAAGTTCTTCTGGCCCCTGCGGCGATTATTGTGGAAAATGTTGGCGTCTTCAGGAGCATCCAACGCTCCTGGACCCTGACGAACGGGAATTGGTGGCGGACCTTTGGCACGTCACTGCTGGCAGGTGTCATCGCGGCCGTGATCAGCGGCGTCATCACCACGCCCGTGAGCTTCATCATCTCCATGGTGATGACCATGATGACCCTGGATCCCACGCCTGAACAAATGCTCACCAGCACGCTCATTTCCCAGTCCATCGCCGGGCTCGTCGGCGCCTTGGTGGGTGCTGTGACCCTCGCCTTCCAAACAGGTGTCATGGCGTTGATCTACGTTGACTTGAGGATGCGCCGCGACGGTTTCGACATCACCTTGCTCAAGGAATCCGAGTCGGGCAAGGACGACGGCGGGATCCCCGGCGCGCCTGCCCCGGCCGCCTTGGTCCCCGGGAGCTATGCGACGGGCACCCCCGGCGCCAACCCGCACGACGGCGGCCAGGTCCCGCCGCCGGGAAACTACGGACAGTAGGTCGTTCGCGGTATGGCATTGCAGCTCGTGCGGGCGGCCCTGCGCACAGACGGCGTCCCGGTCGTCCCGGATGCCGATGAGGCGCGCCGCTGGGCGAGCGACGAGCTTGCCCAGAAGGCGTATCAAGATGCCAAACCAGGTTTGGCTGAGCTTGTGGTGGACTTTCTCAAGAGAGCACTCGATGATTTCCTCAGCGGGTTAAACGTGGCCGACGGCGGTATTGGTCTTGGCATTGTGGTGGGGCTGGCCGTCATAGCCATCCTTGTCATCATTTTCATCCTCCGGCCCGCACTCAACCGGAAGAAGGCAACAACGGCGCCCGTGTTCGAGGGTGAACAGTTCCTCTCGAGCGCCCAGCACAGCAAGCTGGCCAGGGCAGCTGCCCAAGCCGGTGACTTTGGCACTGCCGTCAGCGAACAATTCCGTGCCCTCGTGCGCGCCGGTGAGGAACGAGACATTAGCGTCATGGCCCCCGGCCGCACAGCGGTTGAGGTGGTTACCGAGCTGCAACTCGCATTCCCCGCACACGTGCCCGCGCTGCGCCACGCTGCTGAACTCTTCAATGCCGTGCGGTACGGCCAAGTGCCCCCCACGCACGCCATGTATGCCGAACTTGTCGCCACAGACAGTGCTCTGGCCGCCACCAAAGCTGTCTATGCGCAGGATTTGATGTCCCTATGAGCGGCTCTGAGCAGACGTTCCGGGCAGAAGCGCACA
The DNA here is from genome assembly GCF_054511095.1 of Arthrobacter sp. TMN-49. Classification (NCBI taxonomy): domain Bacteria; kingdom Bacillati; phylum Actinomycetota; class Actinomycetes; order Micrococcales; family Micrococcaceae; genus Arthrobacter; species Arthrobacter sp. TMN-49. Next base: position 22,871 of record NZ_JBTNDH010000032.1, read on the forward strand.
GCCCAGCCGAAAACGTCACCCGGTGGTGGAAGCGCTACAGATTCTGGCTGATCTGTGTTGGCGCGTTTGTTGCGATTTCGCTGCTGGGATTCTTCCTCGGCGGCGGCACAGCTAGGCCGGTTGAACCACTGTCCATCACCAATCCGGCGCCGGCAGGCGCCCAGGCTGCCGCCTCCGTTCTACGCAATCAAGGTGTCACCGTGACGGCAGCAGATTCACTGGCCGCCACCACTGAGGCCTTGGCCGCGAATGGTCAGGGCGCCAGCACAGTGCTCTTCTACGACCCCAAAAATCTGCTCTCCGCCTCACAGGTGACTGACTTCTCGGCCAGGGTCAAAGAAGCTGGGGCCACAATTGTGGCCATCACCCCTGCCCCGCTGGCGTTGAAGGGTCTCAGCACCGATATTTCCAGTACCGGAACGGCGGCGGGCAAGCACACGGTTGCTGCCCAGTGCACCCACCCGGATGCGGCGGCCGCGGCGACGCTCGACGGCGGAGTGCAGGGCACGTCTAGGGCTCCCCTTTACCTCTACAAGGGTGCCCAAACGTGTTTCCGCCCGTCGGCGGCAGCCGGTGGCTACTTGGCCGTCAATGCGGCCGGCAGCGTTGTGGCGCTCGGCAATGCTGGCATTCTCAGCAACCAGAATCTGGCCAGTGAAGGCAATGCGGCTCTGACGTTCAGGCTTTTGGGTGGCGCCCCGAACCTCATCTGGTACACAGCGTCACTGAAGGACATTCCCGTCGCGGAAAAGCCGCCCACGTTGGCGGAGTTCACGCCCGAATGGATCTTCCCGGCGTCGGCCTGGCTGTTGCTAGTCGCCGTGCTGGGCATGCTGTGGAAGGGGCGCCGCAACGGTCCCTTGGTGACCGAGCCACTCCCTGTCGTGGTGAAGTCCGCCGAGACGTTGACGGGAAGGGCACGGCTGTATCAGGATGCGCGGGCTGTAGAGACGGCTACCCGAACATTGCAGCATGCTGCCCTCACTCGTTTGGCGCACACCTTGCGGTTGGGACATGCCGCTCCCCCGGCGGCCGTGGTGGAGGCCGTGGCAGCAGCCACCGGCCAGAAGCAGCACCACGTGCACGCCTTGTTGTTGGGCGAGGCACCAAAATCTGAAAAAGACATGTTGACCGTGGCCGCACAACTGGCGGCACTAGAGGAAGAAGTGGCACAGCGATGAGCATGCCCCACCCAGAGTCGAGCTACCCCGAGTCGGCAACTAAAGCACCCGTGCCAGCAACGCCGGGTTGGGACCAGCCTTACGACCCGACCAGCCAGCAGCAGTATGCCGCACAGGGCACCGCCGCAGCGGCGCCCCACCACGCCCCGGCACCCTATGCGGCGCCCGCACAGCTGGCCATGAGCCCGTCTGCCCAGGCATTGTTAGCTGTGCGCGGCGAAGTTGCCAAGGCTGTTGTGGGCCAGGAATCCACCGTGACGGGGCTGCTCATTGCCTTGTTGGCCGGCGGCCACGTTTTGCTCGAGGGTGTGCCCGGAGTGGCGAAGACGCTGCTGGTGCGTGCACTGTCCACGGCTTTGAGCCTGGATACCAAGCGTGTGCAGTTCACCCCTGACCTGATGCCCGGGGATGTGACAGGCTCGTTGATCTACGACGCCAGCACCTCGGCCTTCACCTTCCGTGAAGGGCCCGTATTCACCAATATTTTGCTCGCTGATGAGATCAACAGGACACCGCCGAAGACCCAGGCGTCGCTCTTGGAGGCCATGGAGGAACACCAAGTCTCCGTGGATGGCGTTTCTCGCAAGCTGCCCGCCCCGTTCATGGTGGCGGCAACCCAGAACCCGGTGGAGTACGAGGGCACCTATCCCCTGCCCGAGGCGCAGTTGGACAGGTTCCTGCTCAAACTCACCATGGAGCTACCCAACCGTGACGATGAGATTGAGGTCATTCGTCGGCACAGTCTAGGTTTTGATCCGCAGGATTTGCACGCTGCCGGCGTCCGTGCGGTGGCAGGGGCCGCGGAACTGAGTCAAGCCCGCGAAGAGGTGTTCCAGGTCAGCGTCGCCGGTGAAGTCCTGGCCTACGTGGTGGATTTGGTCCGCGCAACCCGTACGGCGCCGTCGTTCCAACTGGGCGTCTCACCCCGTGGCGCAACAGCGATCTTGAAGTCCGCTCGCGCCTATGCGTGGTTGTCTGGCCGCGCCTTCGTCACACCCGACGACGTCAAGGCTCTGGCGCTGCCCACCCTGCGGCACCGTGTTGCCCTGCGGCCCGAGGCCGAGATGGATGGCGTCGCCGTGGACGATATTTTGCTCTCCATACTGGCCACAGTGCCGGTACCTCGCTGATCAGGGGAGGCAGACAATGGCGATTTCGGGCAGGTTCTTCTTTTTGGCGTTGGCTGCCCTGGTGCCCATCATTGCCGTGCCGGGACCTATGACCTGGCTGTTGGCGCTGGGTGTTTTGCTTCTGGTGGTGATGCTTGACCTGTCCCTCGCAGCATCCCCACGCCAAACAGTATGGCGGCGCGTGATCCCCTCGGGGGTGCGTCTGGGCGAACGCGCCACCGCCGTGCTGCGCCTGGCCAACGAATCCTCGAGGCCGCTGACAGCTGTTATCAAGGACGGCTGGCAGCCGTCGGCCGGTGCCAGCAACGCCGTGCAAACTGTGCGGGTTCGCCCCGGCGAGCGGGCCGCGCTGAGCGTTGCCCTGTTGCCCACGCGCCGTGGCGATCTCCGCACCCACCATGTGACCCTGCGGTCCTTTGGCCCCCTGGGCATGGCTGCACGGCAAAAAACCATCGAGGCGCCAGGCACCTTGCGGGTGTTGCCGGCATTCCATGCCAAGCGCCATTTGCCCTCCAAGTTGCGCAAATTGCGCGAATTGGATGGCAAGGCTGCCGTGCAGATTCGTGGCGCGGGAACAGAATTTGATTCGCTGCGCGACTACGTCCGCGGCGACGATGTCCGCTCCATCGATTGGCGCGCCACGGCCCGGCGCCGTGATGTGGTGGTCCGCACGTGGCGGCCCGAACGTGACCGCCGTGTGGTGATTGTTTTGGACACCTCACGCACCTCGGCGGCCCGCATTGAGGATGAGACGGCCCTTGATACTGGTATTGAGGCGTCATTGTTGCTGGCTGTTTTGGCAGAGCGCGGCGGGGACAGGGTCAGCCTGATAGCTTTTGACCGCCGCGTCCGTACCCGCGTTTCCTCCACCGGCAAGGGCAATATGCTCAACGCCATGGTGCAAGGCCTTGCCCCGATTGAACCGGAACTGATTGAGCTGAACACCTCGGCCATCCCCGGGCAGATTCGGGCCGTCACGGCCCACCGTTCCTTGGTGGTGCTGGTGACGTCCTTGGATGCCGGGGCAGCCGAGGAAGGGCTCATCCCGCTGGTGACATCCTTGGCGCAAAACCACGTTGTGGTGGTGGCGTCGGTGCGTGACCCGGCCGTGGATGCTGCCCGCAGGGAGCGCACCACCACCACGTTGACTTACCGTGCTGCTGCTGCCGAACACGCTCTGAACCGCCGCTCGGCCATCACTGCCGTCCTCAAGCAGGCCGGCGCCTCGGTGGTGGACGCGCCGCCGATGGAGCTTCCCCCGCAACTGGCGGACATGTACATCAGGCTCAAAGCCGCCGGGCGGCTCTAGCTGTTGCGGATCTCACTGAGCGCGTCGGCCACTTCCAGTGTCCTGTTCACCACGGACCGGGCTTCCTGAGGGGTCAACTGGGCCAGACCGCCCTCCGGCGTGATGCGCAGCTGATTGAGCACGTTACTGGGCAGTCCCAATCCCTGCCAGGGCCGGGTGATCCGTGCCACCAGGGCCGAGTACGACGGCGGCAGCTGGCCTGCGTTGGCCGGGACAGTCCCAGCCCACACCTGCAGGCCCGATTCGATGGCACCGGCCAACAGTTCCCAGTGTCCGGTATCTAAGGTGTTCAGCGGCAAGGCCACTGCGTCAATCCCACAGTCAAGGGCGATCTCAAGCGCCTTGCGCCATGCTGCTGATTCAGCACGCTGCGACTCTGGGAGCCGTTCACCCGCGATGGACACCTGGTCCGGGGCAAGGTTGATGGCCACCTTCGCGAAGCCGGCCTCCCGTGCAGCTTGGACCAACGCGGTCCAGGTGGCGCGCAGCTCCGCGGCCGGGATAGACCGCAAGGTCCTGTAGCCCGAGGCTGTGGGGATGGTGCCGGCAAGGGCCGGAGCAATCTCCGGCTCATCAATCTGCAGGGTCAGGAGCGCTTCCGGCACGGCGGCCCGGAGCTTTTCTGCATGTACCGCCAGCCCCGCAGCCAACGACTGGGCAATGTCGCGCCGGGCACCATAGTCACGCAATGCACGCTCGCCATAGTGTAAGTGGATGGAGGCGGCAAGGGACAACGGACCGCGCACATGAATTTTCAGGTCATCGGGGTAGATCTCGCCAGCGCCGGCAACATCAGCGAGGACGTTGATGTCGGTGGACAGTGCGGAGGTGGCGCGGCGCAGATCCTGACCGGCCCGGTCCACGAATCGCCACCCGTAGGGCTGGACATCAACGGGGAGTTCCACCAGCAGGGCCGCCGTACGCCCCACCGGGTCCGAGCCAACACCGCGGGCAGGCAGATCTACCAACACCGGCAGATGAGGACTCGTGAACAGGCCCAGCGAAACCTTGGCGGCCTCCACCGGGTCGGTACCGGGCCAGGGGCCTAGGGCCGTGGCCGTCACCGTGGCCGGTGGTTTCTGGGGCGCATCCGCCAAGGAACTTGCTAGACGCTCAGCTGAGGGGCTCACCGGGTTTGGGCGCCGCCGTCGGATGCTTCCTCGGACAAGCCCGTGGGGCTGTCGGGGGAAGCGACGAACCGTTGGCCGTCAACACTGACCACCGGAACAACTCCCGTTGCGGCCACGGCGGAGTGGCTCTCGGAGATCGCCTGGTGGTGGTGGATGACCTCACTGATAATGAAGTTCAGGAACTTTTCAGCAAAGGCTGGGTCCAAGTGGGCCGACTCGGCCAAGGCTCGCAGCCGCTGAATCTGGGCAAATTCACGGTTCGGGTCCCCTGCCGGCAGCTGGTGCTTGGCCTTGAGTACGCCAACACGCTGGGTGGCCTTGAACCGCTCGGCCAGCAGATACACCAAGGTGGCATCGAAGTTGTCAATGCTGGAGCGGATGGACAGCAGCTCGGCCATGACGGCCGGGTCAACGGCGCCCGTGAGGGAACTGGCGCCTGGATCGAATGCTCCAGCGGACAGGTTCGCAGAGGCGTGAATCGGTTCGGTCATAAAAACAGTTTAGGTGGTGTGCCGCGGGGACAAAACCGCTGTCCACACAGCACACCACCTAAGAACGCTACCCCGCAGCCAGCAACGCCCGATGGACGGCCCGACGCTCGGCTTGCTCCACCGGGTTGGGCACGGGCAGGGAGGCAATCAGGCGCCTGGTGTAGTCATTTTGGGGATTTCCCATGATCTGATTGCCGATGCCCTGCTCCACCAATTTGCCCTTGTACAGGACGCCCACCCACTCGGCCAGAATATCCACCACGGCCAGGTCGTGGCTGATGAATAAGGCGGCAAAACCCTGTTCGGCCTGGATTTCCCGGAACAGCTCCAGCACCTTCGCCTGCACCGAAACATCCAGGGCGGAGGTCGGCTCGTCGGCGATCAACAGTTTCGGTTTCAACGCCAACGACCGTGCCAGGGAGGCCCGCTGCCGTTGCCCTCCGGATAGCTCGTGCGGGAACCTGCTGGCATAGGATTGCGGCAACTGCACCGACTCCAACAGCTCCGCCACCTTCTTGGTGACGGCCGGTCCGGAAAGATCTGTATGGATGAGCAAGGGCTCGGCCACACATTCGCCAATGCTCAGGTGCGGGTTGAAGGAGGCGGCAGGATCCTGGAACACAAAGCCGATGTCCTTCCGGTGCGGGCGGAAGGTGCGTTCCTTAAAGCCGCGCATCTCATAGCCCAACACTTGCAACGAGCCGCCAGTTGTTTTGTTCAGCCCGGCAATGGCCCGCCCAATGGTTGTTTTGCCGGAGCCGGACTCCCCCACCAGGCCAAACACCTCACCGGCGCTGATGGTGAATGAAACCTTATCCACGGCACGGAATGCGGGACTGCCCAGACGGCCGGGATACTCAATTTCCAGTTCCGTGGCCCGGACCAGTACCTCCGTGTCCTGGAACGCCCGCTCGGTGAAGCCTGCGGAGGCGGAGTTTCGGCCCAAATGCGGCACAGCGGCCAACAACTTCTGGGTGTACGCCTGCTGGGGTGCGGCAAAAAGCGTCTCGGCTGAGGCCTCCTCCACCACGTCACCTTCGAACATGACCACCACCCTGTCCGCCAGATCAGCCACCACACCCATATTGTGGGTGATCAACACCATGGAGGTGCCGTAGCGCCCGCGCAGATCCCTGAGCAGTTCAAGGATTTCTGCCTGGACCGTCACATCCAACGCCGTGGTGGGCTCATCAGCCACAATCAGCCCCGGGTTCAGTGCCAGCGCTGCGGCAATGACCACACGCTGTTTCTGCCCGCCGGAGAACTGGTGCGGGTAATAGTCCACCCGCTTTTCCGGTTCCGGGATGCCCACCTTGTCCAACGCCTCAATGGCTAGCTGGCGGGCTTCCTTCTTGCCCACACGTTTGCCCTGCGGCCGGTGCGCACGCAACCCCTCGGCGATCTGCCAGCCCACCGTGTACACCGGGTTGAGCGCCGTGGAGGGTTCCTGAAACACCATGGCCACGTCCCTGCCCCGGATCTGCCGAAGCTGGTGCGCACTGACCGAGACAATGTTGTTGCCGCTGATGATCACCGCCCCGCTGCTCGTGGCAGTCTCCGGCAACAATCCCAGAATGGCTTTGGCCGTGACCGTCTTGCCGGAACCGGATTCACCGACGATCGCAACAATCTCGCCCGGGGCGACACTGAAGCTGACGTCCTTGACAGCGTTAACATCCCCCGCATCCGTGGCGAACGTGACCTTTAGCTCCGCAATGTCTAAGACGGGGCGCAAGGCATTGCCGTCTTTTTGATCCGTGCTCATGCGTTCACCTTGTCTTTCTTCTTGCCGGCCCGTTTGCGGCCTCGCAGGCGGGGGTCGTTCAGGTCATTCATGGACTCGCCCAACAGGGTCAGTCCCAGCACAGTCAACACAATGGCCGATCCCGGGAACACGCCTGTCCACCAGATCCCGGCGGTCGCATCCGACTGTGCCCGGTTCAGGTCATAGCCCCATTCGGCCGCGTACGTCGGTTCAATGCCAAAGCCAAGGAAGCCCAGGGCTGCCAGCGTCAAAATGGCCTCGGAGGCGTTGAGCGTGAAAATGAGCGGCAGCGTCCGGGTTGCGTTTTTGTAGATGTGTCTGGCCATGATGCGCACGCTTGAGGCGCCCACAACGATTGCCGACTCAACAAAGGGTTCTGCCTTCAGGCGGATGGTTTCTGCACGGATCACCCGGAAGTACTGCGGAATGAACACGACGGTGATGGAGATTGCGGCCGAAAAGATGCCACCCCACAAGCTGGAACTGCCCCGGGTGATGGTGATCGACATGACGATCGCCAGCAGCAAGGTTGGAAACGCATAGATCGCATCACTGACCACCACCAGGATTCTGTCCACCCAGCCGCCAAAGTATCCCGACACCAAACCGAGAATGACACCTGCGAAGATGGAAAGGAACACGGCGATGACCACCACCAGGAACGCCGTTTGGGCCCCCCAAATGGTGCGGGAAAAGACGTCGTAGCCACCCACCGTCGTGCCCCACAGGTGCGTGGGCGACGGCGGAGACTGGGTTTCGCTGAACCCCTGGCTAAAGCCGTAGGGGGCAATCAGCGGCGCGAAGGCAGCTGTCAGCAAGAAGACGGCCGTGATGACAATACCGGCCACCAGCATGCCTCGCTGCAGCCCCACACTCTTTCGCAGATGCATCACCACGGGCAGTCGACTGAACAAGGACTCTTTCGTTCCGGCCATGTCAGTACCTCACCCTCGGGTCGATGAGCGCCGCTATGACGTCAACAATGAAGTTGCTCAGCGCAACGATCACCGCCAGCAGGACAACGATGCCCTGGACTGCCACAAAGTCCCGGGCGGTCAAATAGGCGGCCAGCTGGAAACCAAGACCCTTCCACTCAAAAGTTGTCTCGGTCAGCACGGCGCCGCCGAGCAGCAGGGCTATTTGCAAGCCCATGACGGTGATAATGGGGATGAGTGCAGGCTTGTAGGCGTGCTTGGTCAGCAAACGGTACTCGCTGACACCGCGGGACCTCCCGGCTTCCACATAGTCCTTGCCCAAGGTGCCAATCACGTTGGTGCGGACCAGGCGCAAGAAAATGCCCGCTGTCAACAGTCCCAGGGCCATGGCGGGGAGCACCGAGTGCTGGACAACATCCCAAAAGGCGGCCATATTGCCGCTGCGCAGGGCATCCAACCAGTAAATCCCGGTGGGTGCCGAAAGTTCTGTCATGGCCAGTTCGGTGGCGGTGCCTGAACGTCCGGCCACCGGCAACCAGCCAAGCCAGACAGCAAACACCAGTTTCAGCAGCAGCCCGGCAAAAAAGACTGGTGTCGCGTAAAACAAAATGGCTGCCACACGCAGCAGCGCATCGTGCCATTTGTCCCGCTTGTAGGCGGCCAGCATGCCCAGCGGGATGCCCACGGCCAGCGCCACAATGAGGGAGTTGATGGCAAGCTCTAGTGTGGCGGTGCCGTAGGTGGCCAGCATGTCCGTGACCAGGAGGTTATCGGAGATGGTGCGGCCAAAGTTGCCGGTCAACAGTTGTCCCAGGTACTCGAAATACTGGACCAGGATGGGCCTGTCGTAGCCTGCCTCATGAATGCGTTGGGCCAGTTGTTCCGGTGGCAGGCGCCCGCCAAGCGCCGCCGTAATGGGATCGCCGGTGATCCGCATCAGGAAAAAAACCATGGTGACGAGTATCAAGATGGTGGGGAAGATCAGCAGGAACCTGATCAGAAGGTATTTGCCAAGGCTGCCCCCGGACTTGTTCTTTCGTGGAGGGGTCAGCGGCGAGGCGGAGTTGGCCTCGGGCATCTCAATCATTGCTGTCATGGAAGCTCACAGTTCGTCAATGCCGTGGTGGGTGGGCGAGCAGTGAAGGCGGGGCATCCTGGGAGGCCCCGCCTTCTAAGCTTCGCTGGGTTCTAGTTCTTGGCGCGTGAGGTGCTCAGGCTACTTCGACAGCACGCCCAAACGGAACTTGAACGAGGGATCAAGGGTGTCCTTGACGCCCTTGACGTCCTTGCCCGAGACGGCCACCTGGGCGCCCTGGAGCAGCGGCAGCGTCGGAACATCCTCGGCGACAGCCTTCTGGATGTCCTCGATCAGCTTGGTCCGGGCGGCGGGGTCGGTCGTGGTGCGCTGCTCCTCGATCTTGGCCTGGACGTCCTTGTCCTCATAATGGTTCTTCAGGAAGTTGTTCGCGCTAAAGAACGGGCTCAGGTAGTTGTCGGCATCGGAGTAGTCGGGGAACCAGCCCAGCTGGTACAGCGGGAAGGTGTCCTTGACACGCTCCTTTTGGTAGGTGACCCACTCGGTTGACTGCAGGTTGACCTTGAACAGTCCGCCCTCTTCCAGCTGCTCCTTGATCAACGCGTATTCATCGGCAGATGAAGGACCATAGTGGTCTGGGTTGTACTGCAAGTCAAGGGTGACAGGGGTCTGGATGCCCGCGTCAGCCAAGGTCTTCTTGGCCTTCTCCGCATCGGGTCCGCCCTGGCCGTCACCGTAGGCGTCCTTCATGGGCTCGATCGCACCGGTGAAGCCCTGCGGAACCCAGGAGAACGCCGGTAGGTAGGTGCCCTTGTAGACCCTGTCGGCAATGGCCTGCCTGTCGATCATGTCAGCGGTTGCCTGCCGGACGGCCAGCGACTTGGCGGCATCCGGGGTGGCTGTTTTGGCACCAAAGGGCATGGTGTTGAAGTTGAAAACAATGTAGCGCAGCTCGCCACCGGGGCCAATGTCGACCTGGACCTTGTCATCCTTTTTCAGGCTGTCAATGTCGGTGGCCGTCATGCTGCGCCAGGCAACATCAATGTTGCCCTGTTGCACGTCCAGTTTCAGGTTGTTGGAGTTCGCGTAATACTTGATGGTGGCGGAGTCTGATTTGGCCGCACCCAGCATGCCCTTGTAGTCGGCGTTGGCCTTAAACGCGATGAGCTCGTTTTTCTTGTACGACTCAATCGTGTACTGGCCGGCGAAGGACTTCCCGGCAACGATCGCAGCATCCTCGGTGGCCTTGTCGGCGCTGAACACCGAATCATCGACGATGGGGCCGACGGGGCTTGTCAGGACCTGGGCGAAGGTCTGGTCGTTGGGCGACTTGAGCTTGAACACCACGGTGGTGGCATCGGGGGCGCTGACACTGTCAAGGTTAGCCAGCAAGGTGGCCGGACCGTTGGCATCATTGATCTTTTGTTGGCGGTCAAAGCTGAACTTCACATCCTTGGAGTCAAGGTCTGTACCGTTGGCCCACGTCAACCCCGGCTTGAGTTTGACTGTGTACTCGGTGGGTGAGGTGAACGACGCCGACTCGGCCATGTCCGGTTTCGGATCGGCGCTGCCTGGTGCTGAATTCATCAGGAAGGGGTAGATCTGGTTCATGACCATGAACGATCCATTGTCATAGGAAAACGCCGGATCAAGGAAGGTGACCTTGTCCGTGGTTCCCAAGGCCACAGGGCCGCCGGATGAGCCGCCCTCGGTGGAGGTTCCGCCGCCACTGGGGCCCGTGCACGCGGTTAGTGCCAAAACGGATACGCCAGCCACAGCGATCACCGACCGCAAACCAAACATGTTCTTAGTCATCAGCAAACTTTCTCTAGTGCTTCTCAGGAAGCAGGCCACACATCGTTGTGTGATCTAACCCACTTGCTTGACGATCCCTTTGTATCAGAGTTTGTCAAGCAAATGGTCACATAAAGTAAAGTTGAAGCCAGATGGTTATGGAAGGGCGTCCACCCGGGGACCGGCCTTGAAATGGGAACTGCGACCAAACCAGCCGGCCAGTTTCGTATAGGAATCGGCGGCCAGGGGAACCCTCACCTCGGGGCCAATGCCGCGCTCCGCCCCGCGATGCTCGGGTTTCAACATCCGTTGAGCCCAGACCAGGGATTGATCCGCCAGTACCGGGTCCAAGACGACGGGGACACCTGTGGCCTTGGCCAAGTCCCAGCCGTGGACAGTAAATTCCGCTATTTGCAGGCCAATCCGGCTGCGCAGGGGCGCCTCACCTCCGCCGGGCAGGGCCACCTGGGCGTTCAAGTCCGCCGCGTGCCAGGTTCTCATCAGCAACGCGGCCCCGTCACTAAACCGCGTGGACCAGTCGGCCCCGACGGTGGCTTGGGAGGCCAGCGGGTCAATATTGTGACCACGGGCCATGACCGTGTACTTGTGCAGATCGCACACCACCAGATGGTGCAGCAGGTCCTGCACGGTCCAGTCCCCGCACGGCGTAGGCCACTCTGCCTGATTCGCCGAAATGGCGCCAATAACTTCCGCGCACTGGTTCAGGGCGCCTTCTAAATGCTGGAGCGGGTTGGGAATTGTATGCGGGGGCATCATGTAAACCTTCCGTGAGCCAAGTCACCTGTAGTGGAAGTTTACGCCTGCTTGGGCCGTGATGGAGCCGCTAGGGAATTTCGGGCCGCGCCAAGGACCTGGCCGAATCGATTGTTGCCTGCCCCAACACGCGTGAACCTTGGTACAAAACAACCGTCTGGCCCGGTGCCACACCGCGCAGCGGCTCGGCCAAGGCGACGTTCAGGCTTTGGCGGGCGACGCCGTCGTCCATCAATTCCCGCACAAAAGCTCGGGCCGGAACGGGGTCACCGTGCGCGCGGACCTGGGCGTAACAATCGAACTCTTCCCCCGTGGCCACCTCGGCGATGGGCAGCCCGGCCCAAGAAACCTTGATGCCCTTAAGCTCGTCGATGGCCAGCAGGGCGTGCGGTCCAACAACGACCTTGTTTTCCTTGGGCCTGATTTCCAGCACGAAGCGGGGCTTGCCGTCGGCGGCGGGCGTGCCAAGCTTCAGGCCGCGACGCTGGCCCACAGTGAACTGGTTGGCACCGGTGTGCCCGCCCACAGTTGCACCGGATTCGTCGACGATCTCGCCGTCGGTCATCTTGATTTTCTCGGCCAACCAGCCCGCGGTGTCACCGTCGGAGATGAAGCAAATGTCATGGCTGTCAGGCTTCTTGGCCACCGACAGGCCGCGGGCTTCCGCCTCGGCGCGAACTTCAGCCTTGGACGGGGTGTCGGCGAGCGGGAACATGGAGTGCTTGAGCTGCTCGTGGGTCAGCACGCCCAGCACGTAGCTTTGGTCCTTGGCCCAGTCGGCTGCGCGGTGCAGCTCGGGGTTGCCGTCGGCGTCGGTGATGACCTTGGCGTAGTGGCCCGTGCAGACGGCGTCGAATCCCAGCGCGATGGCCTTTTCCAGCAGCGCAGCGAACTTGATGCGCTCGTTGCAGCGCATGCATGGGTTGGGCGTGCGCCCGGCCGCGTATTCGTCGATGAAGTCCTGGACCACGTCCTCCTTGAACCGTTCGGAGAAGTCCCAGACGTAGTACGGAATACCAAGTTTGTCGCAGGCACGCCACGCGTCGTTGGAATCCTCCACGGTGCAGCAGCCGCGGCTGCCGGTGCGCAGGGTTCCGGGCATGCGCGAAAGTGCCAGGTGAACGCCGACGACGTCGTGCCCGGCATCCACTGCGCGGGCTGCGGCGACGGCTGAGTCAACTCCACCACTCATGGCGGCCAATACTCGCATTACGTACCTTTCAGTTGGTGCAAAAAAATCTGTTCGTGCAGCGTGCCCGCCCGGCAGCTAGCGCGTGCTCGCGGTTTGAATGGACGATTGATGCCCGGCCATGCCGGCTGCTTTTGCTCGGGCGTGAGCGAGCGGCAAGGCCGCCACAAAGGCGTCAACGTCTTCATGGGTGGATGTATGCCCCAAACTAAAGCGTTGTGCGCCACGTGCCGTGTCTTCCCCCAGCCCCATGGCCAGCAGCACATGGGAGGGGCGGGGCACTCCGGCCGTGCAGGCCGACCCTGTGGAGGATTCGACCCCGGCCATGTCCAGCAGGAACAGCAGTGAGTCGCCTTCGCAGCCGGGGAAGGTGAAGTGGACGTTGCCGGGCAGCCTTTTGCCCGGGTCTTGGGCAGGATCCACCCCGCGCAGCACAGCCTCCGGAACTGTTTGGCGAACGGCGGCAATGATCGCATCCCGCAATGCTGCGATCCGGCTGCTTTCGGCCGCAAGATTTTCCGTGACGTCCTGTGCGGCCGCGGCGAAGGCAGCCAGCCCGGCCGTGTCCAGCGTTCCGGAGCGGACGGTGCGTTCCTGGCCGCCACCGTGTTGCACGGGCGTCAGTTGCACGGCCCGGCCCAGCAGGAGTGCCCCCACACCGACGGTGCCGCCAATCTTGTGGGCGCTGATGGACATGGCGGCAAGCCCTGACTGCCTGAAGTTCACGGCAAGGGAACCGAAAGCCTGGACAGCGTCCGAATGCACGGGGATCCCATACGGCTCCGCCAGCGCCACGATCTCGGCGATGGGCTGCACAGTGCCCACCTCATTGTTCGCCCACATGCAGGTGACCAGGGCTACTGTGTCGGCGCCGCCGTCGGCCAGTTCCTTTTTCAGCGCGGCCAGGCTCACGGTGCCGTGCGCGTCGACGGGCAGCCAGACAGCTTCAGCACCTTCATGCTGCTCAAGCCATTCGACAGTGTCTTGCACGGCGGCGTGCTCAACGCTGGAGACCAGGATGCGGGTGCGCGCAGCATCGGCGTCGTGGCGGGCCCAGAACAAGCCCTTGACAGCAAGGTTGTCGGCCTCGGTGCCGCCGGAGGTGAAAATGACTTCAGTGGGGTGGGCGCCGGCAGCACGGGCCACAGTTTCGCGGGCGGCTTCGACGGTGGCGCGGGCGCGACGGCCCGATCCGTGGAGCGAGGACGGATTGCCGCTACGGGTAATAACGGAGGTGAGTGCGGCGAGGGCCGGGGCCGAAAGTGGCGTGGTCGCCGCGTGATCTAGATACACGGGCACTCGGCAATTCTACGGCATCGGCCTTGTCAATGCCTGCCCTCAATGGCAGGATCGGGGTGTCCCACATCACACAATGATCCCGGGGGGATTAAATCCATGCAGAAAGCACTCTTCCGCCGTACAACGGCTGCTGCCCTATGCGCAGTCGCCATGGCAGCAACCACCTTGATAGGTGGCAGCGCCATGGCCGCACCGGCTACGCCTCAATCCACGCCCATTGACTTTCCCGCAGCCGACGGCCAGCTCATGAGCTACGTGGTCAATGCAAAGGCCGCCAACGCCAACAAGACTAAAGACGCTGTGCGGGCCATTGAGGCCGCCGGCGGCGTCGCAGTACAGCAATGGCCCGAGATCGGCGTTGTCATTGTCCAATCCGATCGGGCCAATTTCCGCACAGAGGTTCTCAAGCGAGGGAAGTCGGCGGTGGAATCGGTGGGCGCAACCCGCACCATCCCGGTTGCCGAAGGCACGCCGTCGGGCATCGCCACCCCGTGGCAGAAGGCGCCGGCGCTGCGCAACAAACAGCTGGCCAACACCGACTTGCTCTACGGTGACGCCACGTTCGAGGGCGCTGCGGCGGACCCCCGCGAAGCCGAGCAGTGGAGCCAGGTTCAGATCAAGGCGGACCAAGCGCAACAGATCACCAATGGTTCACCCGATGTGCTGGTTGGTGTTTTGGACAGCGGCATCGACCCGAAGCACCCGGATCTTGCGGCCAACATCGACGTGGCCAGCTCGGTCAACTGCACCAACGCCGGACGCCCGGACACCTCGCCCACAGGCTGGTTCCCCACAACGTCATCCCACGGCACCCACGTGGCCGGCATCATCGGCGCAGCCCGTAACGGCGTTGGCATTGTTGGCGTGGCACCGAACGTGCGCATGTCCTCGGTCAAGGTCGTCAACGACGCCGGCTCGATCTACCCCGAATACGCTATCTGCGGTTTCATGTGGGCGGGCATGAAGGGCATGGATGTCACCAACAACAGCTACTACGTTGACCCGGTGCAGTTCTGGTGTGGCGATCAGCCCGATCAGAAGGCAGTACTGGATGCCGTGGGGCGCGCAGTGAATTGGTCCACGAAACGCGGTGTGGTGCATGCTGCCGCCGCCGGTAACGCCTCCTATGACTTGGCAAACAAGACCACCGACAACGTCAGCCCGAACGACGTCGCCGGGATTGAGCGTGACATCAACAACGGGTGTAAGGACATCCCCACCGAGCTGGAGGGGGTCGTGACGGTGGCCTCCACGGATCAGGCTGGGAAGTTGTCATCCTTCTCCAACCGCGGGCTGAACGTCATTGACGTGGCAGCACCGGGTTCACGCATCCTGTCCACGTTGCCGAACAACACGTACGGCCTGCTCAGCGGCACGTCGATGGCTTCTCCGCAGGTTGCCGGTGTGCTGGCCCTGATGAAGTCCGCGCACCCCGGGTGGAAGCCCGATCAGTTGATTTCTCAGTTGCGCAAGCAAGCCGAGGATCATGTGTGCATGCCATCTGCGACACCGAAAGGTTCCGAGTGCGTCGGCACCCTGCGCAATAACAGCTACTACGGCGAAGGTATTGTGGACGCCTTGCAAGCAATCCTCTAAACCTTAGCTCTCCCTTTTCCGGCGGCCACCTTCCCACGGTGCCCGCCGGAATTGTTTCCGGGACCTTGGAACCGGCCGGGCTCCTGCCCGGGCCCCGCACGGGCTCCCGCCCCAACAAGTGATGTGATTTCCACGGGAAAGAGTTTGGATCATGAACGCGTCAAACAGCACAACAGGTCCTGGCAGCACCGGCACTTCAGTAACCCCCGGCATGGTCATCATTGGTGGCGGTCTGTCGGGAGCCACGGCGGCGGAGACATTGCGCAAGCAGGGCTATGCCGGCGCGGTCACCATTGTGGCGCAGGAGGCTGAAATCCCGTACCAGCGGCCACCGTTGTCCAAGGGATTCCTGGCCGGCAAGGAGGGTGAGGACGCCCTCCTGCCCCTACCCGCCAGCTGGTACCCGGAGCACAATGTCACACTCCTCACCGGTATCTCCGCCACGGCGCTGGATCCTCGCAGCCACACTGTCACCTTGAGCAACGGCGGCACGTTGTCGTATGCCAAGGTGCTCCTCGCAACAGGTGCCGCTGCGCGCCGCATCTCCTGTCCCGGCGTCGACCTTCAAGGGGTGCACACGTTCCGGACCAAGGCCGACAGTCTTGCGCTGAGGGGACTGCTGTCAGGCGGCGGCAAGAACGTTGTCATGATCGGCTCGGGCTGGATTGGCATGGAAATCGCCGCCACGGCCACTGAATTGGGCAACCATGTGGCCGTGCTGGGTGTTGCGGAGGTGCCTCTTTCGGCGGCCCTTGGCACTGAACTCGGCACAGTTTTCACCGAACGGCACCAGGAGGCTGGTGTGCGGTTTGTGCTCCCTGCGAGCGCCGCCGAGATCCGAGGCACTGACGGGCACGTCACCTCCGTGCTGACCACCACCGGGGTGACGCTGCCAGCGGATGTGGTGATCGTGGCTGTGGGTGTTGTCCCTAATATTGGGCTGGCCCAGGCTGCCGGGCTGACCATCAACAACGGCATCGAGGTTTCCGCCTCCCTGCAGACCTCCCACGCTGACGTGTTCGCGGCCGGGGATGTGGCAAATTCCTGGCACCCCTTCACCGGCGCCCACGCCCGCTCCGAGCACTGGGCCAACGCCATTGCCAGCGGGAAGGTCGCCGCACAGTCCATGGTGGGTCAGGACGCTGCACTCGATGCTATCCCGTACTTTTACACCGACCAGTTTGATCTGGGCATGGAGTACTCCGGCTTCGGGGAGCTCACCAGGGACGCCGAGCTGGTGATTCGCGGCAGCCTGAAAAAACGCGAGTTCATAGCCTTCTGGGTCGCCGAAGGACGCGTGGTGGCTGGCATGAACGTCAACATTTGGGATGTTCAGGATGCCATCCGGGCGTTGATCCTCTCACGCCGGATTGTCGACACGCGGGCCTTGGCTGAGCCACAAACCCCACTGGAGGATATTTGATGATGAGTATGATGACTTCGGACCGGACCTCTGCAGCCCCGTTTTACACGCCACCGCTCCTGCACCCCAGGCACCACTTTGGCACCCGGTCGCTGGACTTTAGCCGGCACGTTGCGCTCATGGCCATCATCAACCGCACCCCTGATTCCTTTTACGACGGCGGGGCCAACTATGCCCTTGACGCTGCAGTTGCCGCTTCACTGGCGGCCGTGGCTCAGGGGGCTGACTGGGTGGACATTGGCGGTGTGCCCTTTGCGCCCGGGCCTGCCTTAAGCGTGGCCGAAGAAAGCGACCGCGTGGTGCCGGTCATCGCCGCCGTTGCGGCGGCCAGTGATGTCATCATTTCCGTCGACACGTTTCTGCCCGAGGTGGCGGCCAGCAGTATTGCCGCCGGGGCCACAGTCATCAACGACACCACGGGGCTGGCCAACCCCGAGATGGCCTCGGTGGTGGCCGAATCCGGTGCCCACCTGGTGATCACGCATTCACTGGCTAAACCGCGCACCGCGTATCCTCGGCCCCACTACGACGACGTGGTGGCCGAGGTGGCGGCGTTTTTGGCGCAGAAGGTGGAACTGGCTATCTCGCTCGGAGTCCCGGCCGAGAAGATCATCATTGATCCCGGCCACGACTTAAACAAAAACACCCTGCACACCCTGGCAATCACTAAGCGCTTCAACGAGATTGCGGCATTGGGTTTCCCCACACTGGCAGCGGTATCGAACAAGGACTTCATTGGCGAGACCCTCGACCAAAACAAATCCGAACGGTTGGCAGGCTCCCTGGCCACGGCAGTCATTTGTATCCTCGGTGGCGCCCGAATTCTGCGCATGCACAATGTGGCCGCAGCCAACTCTGCTATTCGCATGACGGAGGCAGTACTGGGCTGGCGGGAACCTGCCTACCTGCTTCACAACATGGGCGAGGTCAACCTGCCAGCTCACCCGGACAAGCCGGCGGGTTCCTGACCATGGCTGCCCCCACGGAGAACACCATGATTGAGCGGATCTTCCCCGATCCTGCCATCCTTTCCGACACCGAGCTGGCGGCGGAGCTCCTTGCTGCGCCCGTCGGGTCCAGCGCCGCCCCGTGGGTGAGCTTCAATTTCGTCTCCAGCATTGACGGCGCAGCCACGGTGGACGGACTCTCGGGACAACTGGGCAATAGCGTTGACCAACGTATTTTCACACAGCTGCGCCAAAACGCGCACGTGATCCTGGTGGGTGCACAAACGGTCAGGGCTGAAGGCTACGGCGGCGAACTACTCAGCCCACAAGCCCAGCAGGCGCGTATCCGGCAAGGGCTGCCCGCACACCCGCCGCTGGCCATCGTCTCCGGTTCGCTGGCATTGGATCCCGGGCTAGACGTTTTCACCAATGCCCCCGTCAGGCCTCTCATTTTGACTGTGGAGTCCGCCCCGGAAGCTTCCCGCACGGCGCTTGCCCGGGTGGCTGACATAGTCACTGTCGGTAAGGATTCACTCGACGTTGGCCTCCTGATAGCCGCACTCGGTGCCCGTGGCCTTCTCCGGATCCACTCCGAGGGCGGCCCAACCCTGCTGGGCACCTTTGCCGCTGCCAACAAAGTGGATGAGTTGCGCTTGACGGTATCGCCGCTGCTGGTGGGCGGCGCTGCGGGGCGCATAGCGCACGGCCCCAGCGGACAGCTGCCCCGGAGCATGTCATTGGTGAGCATCCTGAAGGCGGATTCCATGCTGTTCCTGCGCTACACCCGCCCCCGCCCAGATCTATGATCCAGTTGTTGGACGACATCTTGAATTTTAGGGGTGGTTGCAACACTGGGTGGTTAGCTTGGTATCAGTAGATCACGGAATACTTCGGCTGGTGTTTTCCAGCCGAGTGACTTGCGGGGGCGTGCGTTGAGTTCGTTCGCGACGTACTCGAGGTCCTCGGCGCTGTAGATGCTCAGGTCGGTGCCTTTGGGGAAGTATTGACGCAGGAGCCCGTTGGTGTTCTCGTTGGATCCGCGTTGCCAGGGGCTGGCAGGGTCGCAGAAGTAGACGTCGATGCCGGTTGCCATGCTGAAGCCCTTGTGCTTGGCCATTTCGGCTCCTTGGTCCCAGGTCAAGGAGCCGCGCAGGTGGTCGGGGAGTTTACCCATGGCTTCGATCAGCCCGTCGCGGACGGACTCGGCGGTGTGGTCATTGGGCAGGTGGATGAG
>NZ_JBTNDH010000033.1:0-41974 GCF_054511095.1 Arthrobacter sp. TMN-49
TGCTACCCAGCGGACCCAAGCCAACCCACCAAAAAAAACTTCCGCTGGTGAAAGAAAGTAAAAGAGGACAACCGGTGGCGTTGGCGCCAAACGGCGGCATTTTTCGCCAGCGGACGCACCGCAGGCTATTAAGCTGCCCGGCGCCCCGGCCGCGCGGCAGCCGCCTGGGCCAGGCGGCGGTCCTTGGTGGGCCAGGTGAAGGCCAGCGTCAACGAGGACACGAGGAACACAAACACGCCAATGAAGATGCCCGAGTCCATCCAGAACTGGCCGGGGAAGAGCCTGATCAAGGTGTCGTCGGTGTAGAACGTCCAGGTCCCGTTGGCGAAGAAGATCTTGTGGAACTCGGTGAAGAACTGCTCCCAGCCTGTCACGGCAAGGATTCCCAACCCCACAATGAGGGCCAAGGTGGCGATGGAGCCGGCAAAGAGGGCCCGGCGGATCCCGCCGAAACTTCGCCGGGACAGGTACACCATGCCGACCACCATCAGAATTGCCAGCACCAGCCCCACGAGCAACGCCATCACCATGACACCCTTGACGTCGGCCATGTGCTCCACCTCGCGGGCCAGGAACAGCGGATCGCCGCCGGGTTGGACAAGGTCCCCCAGGTACCTGGGCGGGGCGAAGTTCAACAAATAATCCACCGTGTAGGAACCGTAGCTGAGCCGGTCCTCGGCGCTGAAGCCGAAGGAGTCCGCGGGGAAGCCGGGGCGGTGGTATTCAACCCACAAGAACACAGGTGTTGTCACCAGGCGGATCGCGAGCACCAACAGCACAATGGGGTAAAACACGGCTATCAGCACCTGGAACACGCGGGTCAGCACGGGTTTGGTGTTGGCCGCCTTCTCCCGGGCTGCCTGGCGCCTGGCCACTTCTTCTGCCGGCGGGCGCAGCTGCATCAGGCCGGTGGGGCTGTCCTCGTGGTGCACGCCGGGAGCTTCCTCCGTGTCCGTCGCACCGTCGACGTCGTTGCCGCGTTCGGCGGCCATCTCCTCCTCGCTGGGCAGCCGGGGCAGCCTGCCGGCGGGGCGCATGGGTTCTCTGTCCTCACCGGCCAGGCCGGGGTCGAGCTTGATCCTTGTGGCCGGCGTTCCGGGCGTGTTCGGCGCGGCGCGGCGTGCGCTGATTCGTTCAGCCGCGGCATCTTTCGGGGGGAAGCCCACAGCAGGGCTCTTGACTGAGTCTTGGTGCTCTGGATTCTCGCTCACAAGAACAAAGAATACCGGCACCCCGGCGCGGGCCGGGGCAGCCACCCCGAGCCGATGCCAAACTGTCACCGGATGGTCAGCGCGGCTCCAGTGGGGCGGTGGCACCAAACATGGGCGCCGGCAGGGGGCGTTTGGAGGCAGCACCGAGACTTGGGGACTGGCGTTTTATGCCGCGCAGCATCCACGGCATCAGGTATTCCCGCGCCCACACAATGTCGCCGGCCCGGGCCTGGCGCCAACTCTTTTCCGGCAGTGGTCGTGGCGAGAGTGGTACCAGTGAATGCCGCACAGCCAAGGTATCCAGCACCATGATCGCCACGGCATGGTGGCCGGTGGCGGAAGGGTGCAGGCGGTCCCTACTCCACATTTGCGTATCGTGCAGCCCTGTCATGGCCCACAGGTCGGCGATGAAGGCGTCCTGGCGTTGGGCGATACTGCGCAGGTTTTCGTTGTAGATGGCAATCTTGGTGCGAAACTGGCCCAGCACTGTTGACCTGCCAGAATCCGGGCCCACAAAGATCACCACGTCGACGCCCTGGCCGCGCAGGACTGCCACGGCGGATTCGAGGATGCTGGCGAGTTTGTCCGGATCGGCGCCCGGGTGCAGGAGGTCGTTGCCGCCGGCCTGCACGGACACCAGATCGGGTCCCAGCGAGACGGCCTGGCCAAGTTGAGTCTCCACCACCTCGTGCAGTTGCTGCCCCCGAACGGCCAGGTTGGCGTAGGCAAAGTCGGGCACACCAACGCTCAGTTCCTCGGCGACCCGATCCGCCCAGCCCCGGTAGCCGCCGGGACTGCCCGGCTCAGGGTCGTCAATGCCCTCGGTGAAGGAGTCACCCATGGCCACAAACCGGTGCCAGGGGTGCGGTGGCAGGGCGGCCGGTGGCAGCGGAAGCGGCAGGCTGTCCTGGTCACCGCCGCCTTGAAGTTCCATACCCCCATAGTGCACCCGTGAGTGTTGTTTTGGCACGGGGCAATCCGAGCAGATGCGTTTCGACCCGAGCACGACTGCCCCGGGGCGGGGGTGTCAGGCGGAGCGGACGGAGGCTCCGGCGTCGTCCTCACCCAGGTCACCGTACTCACCGGCCAGCACCGCCTTGCGGCCCAGGATCAAGGTGTAGGCCCAATACGCGGCGAGCACCAGGGCGCCGATGCCGATTTTAGCCCACACGGGCAGCGGGCTCGGGGTGACGAAGGCTTCGACGAGCCCGGAGACGAAAAGCACCAGCACCAATCCCACGGCCACCGTGATGAGTGAGCGGCCCTCCCTGGCCAGTGAGTCCAGGCGGGTGTACGGGCCCGGGCTGACCCAGGACCAGAAGATGCGCAGCCCGGCGGCGGCGGCAATGAAGATGGCCGACAGTTCCATGAGCCCGTGCGGGAGGATATAGCTGAAGAAGACATCCCCGCGGTCGTAGGCGAACATGACGCCCGCTGTCATGCCCACGTTTTGGGCGTTGAGAAATATTTGGTACGGGATGAAGACGCCCGTGACCCCGAAGGCCACGCATTGGGCAGCGATCCAGGCGTTGTTGGTCCACACGGCCCCGGCAAAGGATGCTGCCGGGTTTTCCGAGTAGTAGTTCACAAAGTCGTGATCCACCAGTTGTTGCAGCTTGGCGTCACTGCCCATGACGGCCAACACGCCCGGGTTCCCGGCCGTCCACACGGCAAACAAGGACCCGATGACGATGAAGACGGCACCGATGATGACTGTCAGCCAGCGCAGCCGGTAAAACGCGGCCGGCAGGGAAATCGCAAAGAATTGGGCGGTGTCCACGAAAATGTTGGATTTGGCCCCCGTGAAGCGGGTCCGGGCCTGGGCCAGAATGGCCGAAAGGGAGGCCGAAAGCGCGCTCTCGGCGGTGACCGAGCGGATCAGGGACAGCTGGGCGGACACGCTTTGGTACAGCTCCAGCAGTTCATCGGCCTCCGCCCCGTTTAGCCGCCGTTTCCGGGCAAGGGACTTCAGCCGCTCCCATTGCGGGCGGTGCACAGCGGTAAAAGCGTCCATGTCCATCGTGCCCAAGCATATAGGCACTGGCGGCGCGCACAGTGGCTAGACTGTCAACATGTCCGCGATCATCACCGGTGAAGCCGTTGTTCTTGAGCTGCGCCCCGCGTCTTTTGCCGCCCGATCGGTGGGCACAGGCATCGACGTGCTGGCCACCCTGGTCGTGGGCCTGGGCCTGCTCCTGCTGCTGGGCGCCCTGCCCTTCAGCGTTGATCCGGCGGCCGTCCGGGCCATCATCTTATTGACGGTGGTCACGCTCTTTGTGATTGTCCCCATCACCGTGGAGACGCTCAGCCGCGGGAAGTCGCTGGGGAAACTCGTCATGGGCTTGCGCATCGTGCGCGACGACGGCGGCTCCATCCGCTTCCGGCAAGCCTTGATCCGCGGGATCCTTGCCGTGCTGGAAATTTACCTGACCCTGGGGTCGGTGGCCTGCCTGGTGTCCTTGTTCAACGACAAGTCCAAGCGGCTCGGCGACATGCTCGCCGGCACCTACGCCATCAGGGACAGGGCCCCGGAGCCCAAGCCGTTGCAGGTGTCCGTGGCCCCGGCCCTGGCGCAGTGGGCCGCCGTGGCGGACATTGGCCGCCTGCCGGACCCGCTGGCCCGGCGTATCTCGCTGTTTCTGCGTCAGGGCGGCGCCATGGCGGCAGCCTCACGTTTCTCCCTGGCTGTGGAACTTGCTGGCGAGGCCAGCCACTTCGTCGCCCCGCTGCCGGCCCCCGGAACACCCCCGGAGATGTTCCTGGCCGCCTTGATTGCCGAGCGCAGGGACCGTGAGTTCGAACGCATGAGTGCTGCAGCACAGCGGGCCGACCAAGTCCGTGCGCAGCTGCAACGCCACGGAGTGGGCGGCAATTAGCACAAGTGAGCGCCGGCTTCCGCCTGCGCCGTGCCGCTGCGGTTACTCTTCCGTGTGCCCGCCCTGGATCGCTGACCGCTCAATGTAGGCGTCAACTGCCTCCTGCGGCACCCTGTACAAACGGCCAAAACGGACTGCCTCAATTTCGTGGGTCTGCACGAGCCGGTACACGGTCATCTTTGAGACGCGCAGTTGTTGGGCCACTTCATCAATGGTGAGGAAGTTCGATGAAGCTGGTTTGGGTGTTGACATCGAACTCAACCTTTCAGATCAGTGGCGCGTGAGCGCGGGCGGCGGTGTGGTCACCGCAAGGCTCCCCGCATCCATATCTTTTAACGCTAATGAGAAGCACAATAGTTCCCCACCACCCATAAATGCAACATTTATTTTATTTCAACCGTTCCGACCTTGTGCTTCATATAATCTTTCGTAAACCTTGAGCAAGTGTTAGTTATTCATTCCTTGCTTGCCTTCATATTGCCTATGGCACTGCGAACACGAGCATCCCGGCCTGCATTTCCTGCCGGCATTCCACTAACAGTACTTTGCGTGGCATTGGCTGGCGGCCGTCACCGGAGCGCTCATGGCGCGATGGCCTGACGAGTCGTGCTCTCATGGCTGCTTCCGGCCCACCTGTTCCTCTCGGTGGCTGGCATGGTGCTGTCCGGGATCGAGCTGCTGGAGATGGTTGGATCCGCCGCAAAGTTCGTGATTTTTCGGTTCAGGACCAATATATTTTCCGCGCAGATTGCGCATGAGTACGTCAAACCGTCGGCGGTACTTGGTTTCTACTTGCGCAACCACGCCCTGGGACTGATGGTGCTGGACGTGTTCCTTGGGCTTGCTGTTGGTGCTGTGACTAGTGGCGCTCTTGTGATAGCAGGACTGGCGGGCAGAAAGAGCTCCATGCCGTTCGAACCACCAATGCTTTCCTGGTCATTCCTGGACAATGTCTTTGGCTCACAGATTGGGCACATTCTGCTCTCTTCAATTTTTCTGTAGGGGGCAAACTGAGTAGTCATCCAAGTAGTGATGGTAAAAAAGCAAGTGGTGCATCGCGGTCCAGATAAAAACCAAGTGTTGACCATCCTTGGGTGAACTCTGTATTCATTAGGTATCGAATTCCCAAGACCGCCTAACTGGGGGACAGCGGAAATATCGACGAGTTCACAACATCAGAAAATTCAGTGAAACCTTTTCAACCATTTCAAGGAGCACACCATGTTGAAGTTCTTCGTTACCATGCAGACCCTGTTCATCGCCGGCACCGACCGTCTCAAGAGCGACAACGAGAAGGGCGCCACCGCCGTTGAGTACGGCATCATGGTGGCCCTCATCGCAGCAGTCATCGTCGGAGTCGTCGGCCTCATCGGACAGGACGTCCTCCGAGGCTTCAATTTGGTCGAAACTGCGCTTCCGTAACCAAATTCCTCTGCGAATCCTGCCAAGCAGGCCTCAGTTGGCGGCCTTGGTTTTCGACCAAGGCCGCCAACTCCATTAATTGCACAAGTTTTCTTGACCACCCCTGGGGGAGCGTCGCATGAAAAACAAAGACAGCGAACGCGGCGCAGCAGCCGTCGAAGCAGCATTCATTTTGCCTGTTCTGCTGCTGCTGGTCATCGGCATCATGGAGTTTGGATTCCTGTTCAACCAACAGATCTCGGCCACCAACGCCGCCCGAGAGGGAGCTAGGAACGCCGCCATCCATTACGCCGACCCTGGTTTTCCTGCCAGCGTGGAAACAGCAGCGGAAGACGCGGCACCGACGCTTGCCTTCGCGGGACCGCCGACCATTACCTACAGCTCAGGATCCGCCTGCGGAGCTGGTGTCCGAGTCACAGTCACCGTAAACGTTGCACCGGGGCCGGTCCGTGGCTGGCTCATTGGATTCATCCCAGGCAACGCACCAGCCATTTCCGGAGTAGGGGTCATGCAATGCGGCGGATAACCAGACACCCCAAAACCGGCGGAGCGCAGAACGAGCGCGGGGCAACTGCCGTCACAACGGCCATCCTCATGGTGGTCCTTTTGGCCTTCGCCGCCATCTCCATCGACGTTGGCATGCTGTACGCCTCACGTGCCCAACTTCAAAATGGCGCCGACGCAGCTGCCTTGGCAATCGCCAACAACTGCGCCAAAGGAACTTGTGTCCAGGCTGCCAATGAAGTCACTGCCGCTGACTTAGCAAAAATGAACTCCAATGACGAGCTGGCCAAGTTCAAGAGCGTCACCCGGCCCACGAGCAACAGCGTGAAAGTTGTGGTCAGCAAGGATGCCGCCGGCGGCAATCCGGTGCAACTCGTCTTTGCCAACATCTTTGGCAAAAGCCAGTCGGATGTCAGCGCCTCCGCCACAGCAAGCTGGGGACCGCCGGAATCGGGAACCACTGTGCCTTGGACCTTCGGTAAATGCGTTTTTGACAAGAGCCTGACCGCCGCCCAAAAAGCAGAGCTTGCGGCCACGGGGAATTTCACGGGGGATCCAAGCGGTGCACATATATTGCTTCGTTCCGACACGGGTGCCAGCTACCCCGGTTGCACGGCCGCGCTTGGTTACGCGACAGGCGGCTTTGGATGGCTTGATCTGGAAGGCGGCAAGTGCGAGGCCACCGTAGATGTTGGCACCGGCGCCGCCGGCAGCAAACCAGGCAACAGCATAGATAACTTATGCAAGCCGGAACTGGCTGGCATGCTGGCCGAACCAATCCTGATCCCGATCTTCTCCTCGTCCACAGACAAGGGCGGACAACATGCTGAGTACACAATTTACGGATTTGCTGCGTTCCAGGTAACCGGGTGGAAATTCAATCCGGAGACTCATCCGGATTCCTTGGCCCCAGCTTGCACTAAAGATTGCAGGGGCTTCATGGGCTACTTCACCCGATTTGTTTCACTCGAGGAAGGCCTGTCACTGGGAACTGGACCGAACCTTGGTGGATCAATAGTCCGCCTGACCGAATAAAATTAAGGAGCAAGAAGTGAAAACACGCCTACTGGGGGGCGTTGTCGCACTGGTTTTGGCCATTGTGGGCGCAATCCTCCTCTCCTCGTACGTACAAGCAGCCGACGACCGTGCCCAAGCCGGCATGGAGCCGGTGGAAGTACTCGTCGTCCAGCAGCCAATAACAGCTGGCACCACCGTCGATGACCTCAAGTCACTGGTGAAGGTGGAATCGTTCCCCAAGACGGCAGTATCGGACGGTGCCGTGACACAGCTGGATGACTTCAAGGGCAGGGTCGCTGCAGTGGATCTGGTGCCCGGGGAACAATTGCTGGCATCACGTCTTGTCGATCCAAAAAGTCTGGCCGCGCCCAACAGTGTTGACGTGCCGAAGGGCTTGGCTGAATTAAGCCTGGTGTTGCCCTTGGACCGCGTCCTGGGCGGAGAATTGAAGGCTGGGGACACCGTGGGCGTGTTCATCTCCTACAACGACGGTGTTGCGCCGGGGACTGGGGACGTTCAGGCCACCAAATTGCAATTCCACAAGGTTCTGGTGACCAAGGTCGGCACCGGGGACGGCGTCTCCGACGACACCGAATCAAAAAAGAACGAGTCGGCCAAGGCCAGCACCACCATCATGGTGACCCTGGCCCAGTCGGGCACCGACGCCACCAAGACAGTCCACGGCATCGAATTCGGGCACATATACCTGTCCAAGGAAAATGCCGCGACTAACACTGCTCCCGTGGGCACACTACTCAAGAATCAGGTGCTGAGATGAGCCGCTTCGTGATCATCACAACAGATACGAGCTTCGAGCAGCGGGTCCGTGCAGCAGTGGCCGGAGGCCTGCACGGAAACGTCCAAAGGCTTCCGGAATCAGCCATCAATGGCGCTCCCCACGGAATCATCCTTCAGGATCCAGCTGAACCCCCTGAAGTTGTCATCCTGGGGCCAGGCGTATCCACCGACGAGGCACTCAAATTGGCGACAGTTCTCGACCTCCAATTCCCGGAGGTTAGCGTCATCCTTGCGGCAGAGACTTCACCGGAGCTGGTGCTGACAGCCATGAGATCGGGAATTCGTGACATTGTCAGCCCTGGGGCGGACATGGCTGAGATCCGGGTCGTGTTGGAACGCGCCTGCCTTTCTGCCGCTGGACGCCGACGCGGACTGTCGAGCCCGGCCAGCGGCGACCATGAAACTGGACGTGTCATTGCCGTCATGTCACCCAAGGGCGGTGTGGGAAAGACCACTGTGGCCACTAACTTGGCCATGGGTCTTGGCAAGATGGCTCCCATGGGAGTGGTGATTGTTGACCTGGATGTCCAGTTTGGGGATGTGGCCTCGGCGTTGTCCCTGGAGCCGGAACACACCTTAGTGGATGCCGTCACCGGGGCGGCTGCACACGATGCAATGGTCCTAAAAGCCTTCCTTACGGTGCACACTGGGGGCATCTACGCATTGTGCGCTCCCATCAACCCCAATGAAGCCGATCTCGTGACGGCCGATCACGTGAGTCACTTGATCGCGCAACTGGCCACGGAATTCAAGTACGTGGTGGTGGACACGGCCCCCGGGCTGGGTGAACTGGCACTTGCCACCTTGGAGCAGGCAAGCGACGCTGTGTGGGTGGTCGGGATGGACATCCCTAGCATCAAGGGACTGCGTACCGGCTTCGGGGTCTTGCACGAGTTGGGGCTCGTTCCCCAGGGCCGGCACGTTGTGCTCAACTTTGCCAACCGCCACACGGGCCTGAGCGTCCAGGACATCGAAGCCACGCTCCGGGTACCCGTGGATGTGGTGCTACCACTGTCACCTGCGGTGTCTTTTGCCACCAATAAGGGGGTGCCCTTGTTGCAGGACGGCCCACGAAGTCCTGTGTCAAAGAATCTTAAGAAGCTCGTCGAGCGTTTTGCGCCCGATTCTGCCGGGCAAATAAACAAGAAGCTGCACCGAAGGGTGGTTGTATCATGAATCTTTCCGATCGGCTGAACGCAGCCCGCGGCATCACCCCGGCGACAAGCTTCGAGACGACAACAGTACTCACGTCCTCACGAATCAACACTCAGCAGGGAATCCCCGACGATTATTTGGGTGCCGACGGCACCGGAACAGCCCTCGCAGGGCTAAAGCAACGTGCCGGCGAAGCACTGTTTGAAAGGATGGGTGGCCGGCTGGTCGATCCCAACATTTCCGAAGAGGACCTGCGCAAGACCGCCAGAGAAGAGCTCAGCCAAGTCATTGACGAGGAACAGGTTCCGCTCACACCGGAAGAACGCCGCCGCCTCATTCGGGAGATCGGAGACGACGTGCTCGGGTTGGGGCCCCTGCAACGCTTCCTGGATGACGACACAGTCACTGAAATCATGGTCAACAAACCAGACCAGATCTACATTGAGCGCGGAGGCCAGCTGATCCTCACGGGAGCCAGGTTTGCCACCGAAGCCCACCTTCGCCGGGTCATTGAGAGGATTGTTTCCAGAATCGGGCGGAGAATCGACGAGTCCTCACCCATGGTCGACGCCAGGCTTGAGGACGGTTCCCGCGTCAACGCCATCATCCCGCCGCTTGCCGTGAGCGGCCCTTCGCTGACGATCAGAAAGTTCAGCAGGGTGCCGTTGACGGTTGAGGATCTAGCCCGCTATGGCACACTGACACCGGACATGGCTATCCTGCTGGATGCCTGCGTCCGGGCCCGGCTGAACATCCTCGTCACAGGAGGTACGGGCACCGGCAAGACCACCTTGTTGAATGTGTTGTCCGGTTTCCTGCCGGCAGAGGACCGCATCGTCACCATTGAAGACGCCGTGGAATTGCAATTGCAGCAGCGCCATACAGTCCGTTTGGAGAGCCGGCCAGCCAATATCGAGGGCCGTGGCGAGGTCTCCATCAGGGACCTGCTGCGCAACTCATTGCGCATGCGCCCGGACCGAATAGTGATTGGTGAGGTCCGTGGCGGCGAAGCCCTGGACATGCTCCAGGCCATGAACACCGGCCATGACGGTTCCCTTTCCACTGTCCACGCAAACTCACCCCGGGACGCGATAGCGCGCCTGGAGACGCTGGTGTTGATGGCCGGCATGGACCTGCCGTTGCGGGCCATCCGCGAACAAGTTGCATCCGCGGTCAACCTCATTGTGCACTTGTCCCGACTCCGGGACGGAACCCGCAGGGTCACCCACATCACCGAGGTGCAGGGCATGGAAGGCGACGTTGTCACACTCCAGGATGCGTTTGTCTTTGACTATTCAGCAGGGGTGGACAGTAACG
Organism: Arthrobacter sp. TMN-49; assembly: GCF_054511095.1. Taxonomy (NCBI): domain Bacteria; kingdom Bacillati; phylum Actinomycetota; class Actinomycetes; order Micrococcales; family Micrococcaceae; genus Arthrobacter; species Arthrobacter sp. TMN-49. The sequence continues at coordinate 10,301 of NZ_JBTNDH010000033.1, forward strand.
GACGATTCCTGGGCAAGCCAATATCAACCGGAGTCCGGCCGCGCTTTGTGGACCATTTTGCTGACATGGGCATCTCCGTCCCCAGTCATATTTTTTCTGTTCCTGCACCTGTCAAAGGAAAGAGATAATCATGGACGCGGTCCTGCCCATCCTCGGCTTCACGTTCTGTCTCGCCTCGCTCGTGGTGGTCTTGTTGCTGGTGGTCAAACCCTGGGGCGCGGCAATCCCCGAGATGAGAAGGCGGCCTTTCGGGGACGCAACCAAATCCTCGCTGAGCAGCTTCACGGACTCCACGGTTGCTGTGTTGGACAAGACAGTCGGTGGCGGCCCCTACAGCCGCAGCAGGCTCGAGGATGCAGGCCTTCGCTTACCTCCCTCAAATTTCCTCATTCTCGTGGTGGCGGCCAGCACAGTCATGGCCCTGCTGGGGCTGCTGCTCAACGGCCCCGCCTTGGCAGTCATCCTGGCTGTGGTGACGCCGATCCTGGCCTGGCTGGTGCTGAGCCTGTTGGCGGATAGGCGGCGCGCGAAATTTGATCAGCAGCTCGGTGACAACCTCATGTTAGTCACCGGCGGACTCCGTGCAGGCCACAGCGTTTTGGCTGCCCTTGACGCGGCTGCCAAGGAAGCCGAATCACCTACCGCTGAGGAGTTTGCCAGGGTTGTCAACGAGGTCAGGATTGGCAGGGACCTCGATGCGGCGCTCACCGAAACCGCCAACCGCATGAAAAGCGACGATTTCTCGTGGATCAGCCAGGCCATCCAGATCAACCGTGAAGTGGGCGGCGATTTGGCCGAAGTTTTGGATCATGTGGCGGAGACTATTCGTGAACGTGGCGAGATCAAGGCCCAAGTAAAGGCCCTCAGTGCCGAAGGAAAATTGTCTGGAATCATCCTCGTGGCGTTGCCATTCGTCATGGCCATCATGCTCTCGGTAGTCAACCCTACGTATCTCGGCGTGCTCTTCACCAACCCCATCGGCTTGGTCATGTTGGGAGTCGGCGCCATCATGATGATCATTGGCTCGCTGTGGATGCACAAAACCATCCAAATCAAGTTCTGAAAGGTGTGAACACCATGACTGTTGTGCCCTGGCTCATCATTGCCACCATAGTTTTGCCTATCTGCTACTTGGTTTGGTCATTCGTCAGTGTTGATTCCAAGTCCTTGCTGACCATTCGCAACAACTTGGGCCGCGCCGACCAGCGCGGCCAAGGAGCGCCTGCCTTCAGCGACAAAAGCTGGTTGGCCCTGGCCAAGCGGGTCACGCCCGCTGGCTACGTTGCCAAACTGGATACACTGCTTGCCCGCGCCGGCCGGCCGGCAAACCTGCCGTTGTCCAGACTGCTGATTGGCAAGCCATTGCTTGCCATGGGCGCCGCGGCAGTCAGCCTGATGTTTGTTGCACTTCGTCCGGGACCCACCACTGTACTTTTGGCACTCTTCCTCACAGTGCTTTGCTATTTCATCCCCGACCTGTTGATTCACAGCAAGGGGCAGGAACGCCAAAAATCCATGCAGCTGGAACTGCCGGACACCTTGGACCAGATGCTCATTGCCGTCGAAGCCGGGCTTGGTTTTGAAGGTGCCATGGCACGGGCAGCCGCGAACGGCAAGGGCCCCATGGCGGAGGAGCTGAAACGAACTCTCCAGGACATGCAGATGGGTCGCCCTCGCCGTGACTCCTACCAGGCCATGGCGAGCCGATCCACCGTACCGGAATTGAAGAGCTTTGTCCGGGCCGTCATCCAAGCGGAAATCTACGGCATCAGCATTGCCAAGGTGCTACGGGTGCAGGCCAGCCAGCTGCGCATTAAACGTCGCCAACGTGCAGAGGAAAAGGCCATGAAACTTCCCGTTCTGGTCCTCTTTCCGCTGCTGCTCTTTATCTTCCCCACACTGTTCATCATCATCATGGGACCGGCAGTCATCAACATCATTGGAATCTTCGCCTCTGGCGGAGCCCTAGGCGGAGGATAGTCACCCCACCACTAGCAAGATCAGTGCACCGGCCAGCATGAACGGGCCAAAGGGGATCTGGGTTTTCCCTGTCCCCTTTTTGGTGACCATCAGGGCCAAGCCCCAGAGCGCCCCCAGCACAAACGCCAGGAACGTCCCCCACAGCACCGCCGACCAGCCGATAAAGCCAAGGTACAGGCCCAACACGAACGCCAGTTTCACGTCCCCATAACCCATACTGGACGGGGAAACCAGCCTGAGCACCACATACACTACCCAGAGCACAGTTCCGCCAAGCAGCGTGCGCAAGGCGGTTCCGGCGTCGTGCATGAACAAGCTGGCCGACAACAGCAGCACCCCAGCAATGGCCGCCGAGGGGAACACTATCCGGTTGGGCAGCAGCTGGTGCTTGATATCGATCACGCTCAGCCATGTTGCCATGACCAGGTAGTAGAGCCCGGCCGCGACGACCAGCCAAAAAGCGATGGGCGCATCAGTCCACAAGTCCTGCAGCACATTGCTCATAGGCAGATGCTACGTCATGGGCTCTTTCGCATCCGTACTGTGTCGCCCCGGTACTAGCGGGAGGCGTACTGCGCGAACGGGATGTTCCAGTCACCAAAACCATCGGTGGCGGCAATGGTCTCATTCGGGGTGCCCACCGTGTGGACGATGTCGCCTGCGCCCATGTTGTTGAACACCCAGCCCGCGCCTTCCGCCGACAGGCCAATGCAGCCATGGGAGAGATTCGCGACGCCCAGGTACGGCATGGCCGAGGGTGTTGCCTGGTGGATGAAGATTCCGCTGTAGGAAAGCCGCGTGGCATATTCCACGTCCACGGAGCCATAGTCGCCGGGATCGCCCGGCTTCAGGCCAATACTGGAGGCCTTGAACGTTGCGTTGCGTTGTTTGTCATTGGTCAGCACAATGAATCCGGAAGCCGAGGGGAAAACCTCATCCCCCATGGTTGCGGGGAACACCTTGGCCACCTGGTCGTTGATCAGGACCCGCACGCTGTGGGCTGCGGCGTCTGCTTCCATGACAACCTTGTTGCCAATGTTGACCGTGTAGTTCTTGTCAAAATTGCCGATCATGCCGTTGCCAACGTCAAGGCCGAACAGCTTCACGTCAACACTGATTTTTGAGTTTGCGGGCCAATAGTCTGCGGCACGGTAACGCACCTGGGTGTCCGAGTACCAGCGGAAGGCGCCCTTTTGGCCGGTGCCGGTGGTGACGGTGATGGCCTTCTCGACGGCCTCCTTGTTCACCACTGGTTCGCTGAATTTGAATTCCAGCGGCTGGGCCACGCCCACGGTGGAATCGGCGCCCGGGTACAGCACGGCGTCTGCCTCATGCGTGGCCGGGACGGTGGTGAAGGTGCTGATGTGAGTGGTCTTGGCGCCAGCTGCGTCCATGGCTGTGACATTGAACGTGTAGTCGGTGGCAAATTTTAGCGGTTCCTTGGAGATCCACTTGCGGCCACTGACCACTGGTTCGCCGTCAAGAACGGCACCCGTGGCTGTTTCCTTCAAGACGGCGTGAGAGACGGTTCCGTTGATGAGCTCGGCTGCCACTTCCCCCGCCGGGTTCACAAAGGTGGCGCCGCTCTTGGGCACCATGGCAACATTGACCGGGATGGCGGCACCTGTTGGGGTGGGTGTGCCCTGGGGCGTTGCCGCCGATGTGGGAGCTGCGGGTTGCCCCACGATTTGGTCAAGGGGCAGTAAGCCGTTGGCCGCTGCGGCAGCGACTCCACCGGCAACAACACCCAAAGCGACCAGGGAGATCAGCACGATCTTCCACCCTCGAGAAGGTTTCCTGGTCTCTTCCAACTCAGCCATGCATACTCCCCATTCAGTGGACTAACTCCACTATCGTGACCCACGACGCACACGTCGCTTCGGCCTATTTTACGCCATGCCGCCGCGCAAGTAGTCCAACTGGGCTGCCACCGACAATTGCGCCGCGCTCTGAAGATTCACCGGCACATCGCCATATACAACACCGGCCACCGCGGCGGCGCTAGCCTCGGCACCTTCGGCGCCCAAATGTTCGACGGCGGCACGCACCTGGGCGAGCCGCTCGGCCCGGTGCTCCTGGTAGGCCTGGGCGGCTACCGCCACGTCAGCCAGGACGGGTCCGTGGCCGGGCAGCGCCGTGACGGGCAGTCCCGCCGTGCCGTGCTCAACACCCCAGCGGCGCAGTTTTTCTAGGGAACCCAGGTAGTCCCCCAGCCTGCCATCGGGGTAACAAATAACTGTGCTGCCCTGGCCCAGGATGGTGTCCCCCGTGAACACCAGGTGCTCGGGTGTGCCAGCACCGGCGGAAACGGCAAAGCAGAGCGAGTCACTGGTGTGGCCCGGCGTGGCGAGCACAGTGATGGTGAGCCCGCCCGCCTGGATGAGTTCGCCGTCGGACAAGGGTGTGCCGGCGTGGCAAAAACTGGCCAAGGCGGCGCGCACGGGGGCGCCGGTGAGCTGGTGCAGGGCTGCGCTGCCGTCGCTGTGGTCGCCGTGGTGGTGGGTGAGCAGGATCAGTTCCACGGCCCCGGCGTCTGCAAGCTCACCCAGATGCCCGGCCAGCAGCGGACCCGGGTCGATCACCACAACGCCCGCAGCCCCCGGGGCGCCCAGCACCCACGAATTGGTCCCGTCAAGAGTCATGGGGCCGGGGTTTTCGGCCCGCCGACGCCGAACCAGGCTGCCGACGCTCTCCCACCGTGCGCTCATGAGCTATGCCCTACGCTTCCGTGAATGCTATGACGTGATCTGTTCGGGGCGCAGCAGCAAGGCGATGCCTTCGTCAATGGTGTAGCGCAAGGGGATCCCGGCGGGGCCGTTGGCTGTGCTCACGAGTTCCTCACCGTCCTGGATCAGGGCCGATCCGGTGACGGGGCAGCGCAACACTGCCATCAATTTTCCGCTAATTTTAGCCACTGTGTTCCGTTTCGCTCGGGGATGCCACTGGATGAGTTGTTTAGTCGCGCAGGATGCGCAGGTGGCCGCGCCGCCCCGCACTGTTGCCCACACCGGGAGTGTGCGCAGGTGGTTCAAGCGTTCCGCGGTATTCGCGCACGGCGGCTGCCGGCGCAGCACCGGCGGGCTGCGGGTTGGCGGCCTCACGCACGGCGTCGGCCAGGGCGAGCAGATCGTCGGGACCAGGCGCGGGGGGCTTGTCGGAACGGGCCAGGTGGATGACTTCCCACCCCCGGGGTGCGCTCAACCGGGCCGAATGTTTGGCGCAAAGATCGTAACAATGCGGCTCCGCGAACGTGGCCAGCGGGCCTAAAACTGCCGTGGAATCGGCATATACGTACGTCAAAGTGGCCACTGCCGCTTCACGGCAGGCTGATCTTGTGCATTGACGAAGTGTTCCCACGATTCCCTAGACTACCCTTAGCGCCGGGATATTTCCCCTCCGCGGCTCCCGAGCCTAGAGTAAATAGATGCAGTTCAATGCCAGAGACAGCGAAAAAACGCTCACCATCACACTGGGACCGGCGGTTTCCGCAGACCAGGACACGAGTTCGGCCGCAGCGGAAAGCGCTGCCGGACGGTCCTTTGTGCGCCGCCGCCGCGACAGGCATGGCCGGGGTTTGCGGGGGCCAGTGCTGCCAGAAAGCCTGCCCGCCGCACGCACACGCAGTGAAATGTTTGAAGACCTGGTGGTGGATTCCGTTGAGCGGTTGCGCGGCTTGTGGCCCGATTCGCTGGCGTCGGTGGAATATTTGGTGGAGGAAGTGCCCGATCAGCTCGAAACCATCATCGCCTCCGGCGCTCAGGCGCCGCTGGGCAAGTACGCCCGGGCCACGGCGGCCACGGACAGCTCCCCCGCAACACCCGCGACTATAGCCATTTACCGGCACCCCGTGGAGGTCTTGTGCGATAATCCCGGGCAAATCCGCGAACTGGTGCACGAGGTCATGGTGGAACAAGTTGCGGGCCTGCTCAATATTGACCCCGACATGGTTGACCCGTTGTTCCGCAAGTTCCGCGGCCCCTGACCCCACGCGAGCTTGCGCCCGGTGGCAGGGCGTGGGAGCGGTGGGTGGGCCCACGCGCCCGAGGGCCCCAAGCACAGACGCGCCAGCGGCTGCGCTTGGGAGCAGTGGGTGGGCCCACAACTGCGAGGGACCCTCCGCGAGCTTGCGAGTGGTGGGAGCGGTGGGTGGGCCCACGCGCCCGAGGGCCCCAGGGCCCCAAGCACAGACGCGCCAGCGGCTGCGCTTGGGAGGGCGTGGGTGGGCCCACAACTGCGAGGGACCCGCCGCGAGCTTGCGAGTGGTGGGAGCAGTGGGTGGGCCCACGCGCCCGAGGGCCCAAGCACAGACGCGCCAGCGGCTGCGCTAGGGAGGGCGTGGGGCCTAGTACCCCGTGGTGAGATTGATCGAGTTGCTTGCCGCACTGGTCCTGGGGATCGGCAGCACCGCAATGCCGGCTGTGCTGTCCTTGGCCAACAAGTGGCTGCCGTAGGCGGGTGCACCCGACGCCGACACAATAAGCGCCGCCATGTCAGTACCGAACAACGCGCCCGGCACCACAACAGAGGTACTTCCGCCCTTCAATTCCACTGTCTTTGCCTTGCCTACGACGCCCTTGATCGAGATGGGCACCAACTGCACAGTCGCGGCACCCTGCGGCGCGGCAAATACCAAGCTGGAGCGTACACCGGCGGGCACCGTGAGTAGATGGTTGTCGCCAAGCCGCTCCGTGGAGGGGGCCACCGCCATATCCACAGCTTCCCCGGGTTTTGTTGAATTCACCAGCCGGACAGCAGCCGTCACCGAGGCGTCGGCACTCACGCTGAGCGAATAGTTGCCCTCCGGCAAGCCTGCCAGCGACAACGAACTGACCTTGCCAGCTGGCGCGGTGAATACACCACCGTTGGGCAGTGCCACCTGCCCCGACTCGCCAAAAGCTTTGACCTCCACCACGGAGTCGGCGACCCCGGGAACCGTCACGGCCAACTCGGTGGACGCGTCAGCATAGGAGTTTTGCGCCGAAATCTTCGCGGCGACCTCCGGTGCCTGGACCCGCACACCGGCAATGGTGGCCGAGGGTGCCGGCGCCTGAACAGGAGCCAGGTAGTCAACCCCGCCGGGGGTGAGTCCGCGCAGCACCGATTGTTGGATGACGGCACTGACAGCGCCACCGGCGCTCTTGAGGTGCACACTTAACAGTTCCTGGTCGGGGGCCAAACCGGAGAGGACCACCGAACGCACGCCGCCCGGGCCAACCACCAGTCCTTTTGCGCCCGGTGCGTTGATGGGCCCCGTGCTGCCAAACAGATCCAGTGAGAGGGTGGCCGGGCTTGGCGAGGAGTTGGCAACCATCAGCACCGCTGTGCGGCCAACACTCGTGCTGGCACCGGAGAGCCACAGTTCATTGGCCGGGCTTTGACATGTTGCCGCCGCCAGGCCGGCAAGGTCGCCGTCGTTGGCTTCAACCACCACGGAGGCCGACGCCGTGGACCGCTCCTGGCCAAAGGGTTTGGAACGCAGCACGGAGGAGCCGCCCACAGCATCCCCGCGCACCACTGCCGCACGGGCCTTGGGCGAGGCGGCGAGGTCCGTGGCCGGTGCGTTAGCAGACGCCGCTGCGATGGTGAGCAGGGAGGAAAATTTGGTATCCAAGGCCTGGACCACCGTGCCCGGCAAGTCACCGCCGGAGTTGCTTAAGACCACTGCGTTCAGCAGTGACTTGGTCGCGGAGGAATTGGCCGAAAACTGCGGATCCGCCCCGGCGGCGGAGCCCGCCAACAGCTGGGTGGGGCCCTGACAATTCGCCAGGGTGTCCCCCACCGGCAAGGCGTGCGGGCTCGGTGTGGATTCCGCCGTGGCATTGACGCCGGGAAACAGTGTGCCTGCACCAATAGCACCCACAGCCAAGGCCACGGTGGCGGTCCCGGCCAGCACCACCGGCCAGCGGCGTGGCGCCCTTTTCTTGGCCGGCGTCTTGGCCGGCGCCTTGGCCGGCGCCTTGACCGGCGCCTTTGCCGCATCAGCCTTGTCCGGGCGCGTCGGCTTACCGGCGCGACGGGAGCGTTTCCCGGGCTTCGGTGCGTCGCCGGTTTCGCCGGCTGTCAGCTTGTCCACGGGTTTGTTTTCACTTGATTCAGGCACTTCTACCAACCTTTTGCAATGACGCTTCATCCCTGTAGGCCCCTGTGCGGCCGCGGCGTGCCTTCACAGGAAGTGCCAGCAGCACAGTCAAGCCCAGCAGGACCAGCTGCAGCAGGCTCATGATGCCGCCGAGGGGGTGTACATAACGGATTTCCAAGGTGCCGGCGGCTGCGGGAACCTCAAAGGCCTGCGCCCAGTCAGAGCTGACGCTCGGCAACGCCTTGCCGTCCAGCCATGCCTGCCAGCCCGGGTCAAACTTTTCAGCCATGACCACACGGCGATCACCCTGACCGGCCGGTATGGCGGCCTTGACGTTCTGCCCTTCCGAGGGAACAGGAGCCAGCGCCTTGTCCTTCGCGTCAACGAGGCGGACCCGGTTCACCACATCGCTGAGACCCGGCGTGGCGTAGTTGGGCTTGACCCGCCACAACCAGCCCGAATCTGTGGGGCCCACGGTGGCAAGGCCCGGGACGGCGTCGAGTTCCCCGGCCAGCAGTTCCGCGGCGGTGTCACCTTGGCGCAGCACCACAAAACCGACCCCCAATTCCACCAACCCGGGGCGCGGGTCAATGCCTGTCTTGGCCAAGATGGCGGCGACACTGTCTTGAAGGGCCACTGTTGCCGGGTCCGCGTCCTTCACGGTTTCCTGCCCCGGCGCACCGCTGACGCGTGCCGCAACAGCAATGCTGGACAGGGCGTCAAGAGTGGTGCCGGCGCCTTGCATCAGGGTTGCCTGCACGCGGCCGCCGGGCTGCACGGCCAAAACTATTGTGCGGCTGGCTTCGGGCCCGGTGCCACGGTCGGCGGCTGTGGCGGGAATAATGCCCGTACTGGCAGCCTGGGGCAGAAATGGCCCAGTCAGGGCGGCCCTGGCGGGTTGCTCCGAGGTCTGCTGGGCAACCCACAGGGCAAGGCTTGCCACCGGGGCGGCCACCAGCGTCACCGACAGGACTGCTGCCATGATCCGGGCGCCCTGGGGGCGTCCGCGAGGAGCCACGTCATAGGCCCGGCTGTACACGGCATCGAAGCACAGGATGGCCGCGCCAAGCAGGGCAAAAAAGGCGAGCGAGACGGCGGCGCCGGTGAACGGCGTCACGAGAGTGTCGCCGTCGAACGCCACAGCAATCATCTTGGCCCCGTAGGAAGCGGCCAACGCCAGCAAGGCCACCAGCCACAGGGCGCGGACCAGGGCACCGCGGCGCAAGGGCAGCACTAGGGCCGCCAAGGCTGCGGCGACTACGGGGACTCCAATGACGAACACCGCCGCCCAGAGCCACCACGGGGCGTTCAAGCCGGCAATCCCCAACGCACCCTCGGAGGCCACCAGCTGTTCGGGGAAACCTAGCAGTTGCTGCCACAGGGGCCCCGGGGTGGAGGGGACGGGCAGTCCGGGATCGGCCAGCAGCGCCCGGGGGTTCCCCCATGCCGACCATACGAAGGGAAGGTACACGGCTGCCGAGGGCACCAACGCCCACCAGATGGTTTTTCCGCGACGCCTCAGCAGTGCAGCTGTGCTCAAAATACCCACCACGGCTACCGGGAACAGGGTCGGTGAGGCTGCTGTCACAACGGCCAGCACCAGACCGGCCGCGGCTGCGGCAGTCCAAGACGAGTTGCCGTCAACACCTGGCCGGCCCAACTTCGTCAGCGGCTTCCCGGCGGCCAATTCTTCCAGCCCGCCATGTGCGGGGTCCGGTTTCACCACGGGGCTCACGGCGGCGCCAACGGCCCGGATCAAGCCCAACATGACCAGCGGAAGCAGCACATGGGCCACCAGGGCGCCTAGCCGGCCCTGGCCCATGGCCACCAGCAAGACGGGGGCGCCTGCCCACGCCAGCCCAGCCACAATGCGGGGCCAGCGGTGCAGTGTCAAGGCACCGGCCGCCAACCAGGCGGTCAAGCCGGAGAGCGGAAGGGCCAGCAGCACCAGCCACAGCACCGAGACTGAGGCGTTGCCGCCGGGGGTACCGAGCAGGGCCAGAACAACGTTAAACGGGTTGCCGCGGCCAGGCATCCCGGATCCGAGGGACACCCACCAGTCCGTGGCGTGCTGCCACACCTGGGCCAGCTGCGCCGAGACGGGCAACAGGGCGCCACCGCTCAAGGCTGGGGCGCCAAGGAAACGTGAAAGCGTGACCAGTGACAACAACGCCAGCACGGCAACCAACGCCACGGCGCTAACAACGGGCGCTGTTTTACTGAGCGCAAGCGGCGTCACAGTGGACTGGTGGGTCTCACCTGTTGGCTCCAACAGCGAAGGCCCGATCATCTCCGCAGGGGCCGACGCTTCCTCCGGGGCCACTGCTTCGCGCAGCAACTTCAGATGGGCGCGCGCAGCCCTGTCCTCCACCATCAACGCCTTGTGCACGGAGCGTGGCTTGTTTCTGTGCGCCGCCAACGCTGCCCTGCTGCGCCGCAACGCCGCCGGCCGCAGGAGCCCGGCGCAGGTTGCCACGAATATGCGCACCGCATGCCCCGGGGCTTTGAGCACGAAACCGGCCATCAACCAATAGAGGGCGGCAAAAAAGCTGCCCACGGCCAGCACGGGCACGGCCCAAGCCGGGGCATGCTTGAGCCGCAAAAAGATTCCGGCCTTGCGGGCGGCTGCTGCCGAGCCCATGCCGTTGGGCCTGTTCACCACGTGGAACATGCGGGCCTGCGGAACCACAAGGACCCTGTCCCCGGCCAAACGCACCCGGGCACAAAAGTCCAAGTCGTCGCCCGGACCGGGCAGTGCGGGGTCGAAGCCGCCCAGTTTTTCAAACACGTCCCGCCGCACCAGCATGCCTGCGGTGTTGACAGCAAACACATCGGTGAAGTGATCGTATTGGCCCTGGTCGTGTTCATCCAGATCCATCATGGAGAACCGATCAAACCAGCGGCTGGCCTGGAGCCCAACATCCACCAAGCGCCTGTGGTTATCCCAATCAAGCTGTTTGCAACCCACCACTGTGGCGCTGGTGGCCCGCTCGGTGGCTTCCAAGAGCAATTGGAGGGCGTCGGGGGCCGGGGCGGCGTCGTCTTGGAGCAGCCAAATCCATTCGTGGCGGGCCGCGGGCTCCTCCGTCAGGACGGCGACGGCGCCAGCTGCGGGTGCCGCGGAATTGTTCACGGCGGTGACCCGCCCGCCCGAGCGGGCCCGGCTCTGCTGCTCAAGGACAGCGTTGACGGCAGCACCGTAGCCCCTGCGCGCATCGAGGGAGATGACGTTGCGCTCACCGAGCTCCTTGCGCAGCAACTCCCCCGAATTGTCGCTGGAGCCCGAGTCGGCGGCCAGTATTTCCTCTGCCGGACGTGTCTGTGCGGCCAAGGCGGCCAAAACTGCGGGGAGATAGGCACCGCCGTTGTGGGCAACCAGAACGGCCGTAACTTTTACTGCTTCAAGAATTAGACTGCTCGCTTCCGCAGCCGCCGGCGTTCACGCTCGGACAGGCCGCCCCAGATTCCAAACCGCTCATCGTTGGCTAGAGCGTATTCCAAACACTTTGCTTTTACATTGCAGGCGCCACACACTTTTTTGGCGTCCCGGGTGGAGCCACCCTTTTCGGGGAAGAACGCTTCCGGATCAGTCTGGGCACAGAGTGCATCAGTCTGCCAGCCTAGTTCACCTTCGTCACTAAAGTCCTCCTTCGAGGGCCGTAGTCCAATCCACACAGCCACGGCGTCACCGCCGGCGACGGGTCCCTGATGCGAAACCGCCGACTCGTCTTGCTCATGTTCGGTCAAGAACGCCGTGGCCGCATCTTCTAGGGCCTGGCGGTTCTTGCGCTCATGAAATGCAGCCGCATCAGGATCTGCCGGATCCACATACCAATCAGTGGGCACCCCACGTGAGTGATACGTGTCCGCAGCCTGAGCCGCCACGGAGTCGTCTTTGATATTTGCCACACTCAGTTGTGCTTGCCCCATAATCGTCCTCCTGAATGTTGCGGTAAGTACTGCTGAGAGAATCCCTGTCACCGCGGCATGCGGTTTTCGGTGCCCTTGTCAGCTGCTCGTGGCTCTAATTACATCCATGTAAGTCCCTCACGTCAAGCGGAACAGGATGATAACCACTACAGGCAACGAATATCCCGCACGCCACGCCCGGCAATTTCATACCAATACACCCGCGCATTTACGCCCTTGAATCGCCTAAATCCATTGATTCCGCGCCGTCGTGGCGTTTTTTTATGGCACGGGCTACATATACCCGAACCCTTATGTAACGCACGTCACGTTCCATATGACGCTGACTCCACTCACCGGAGTTTTCTGTTGCCCGGAAAGTGCGAAGATGGGACACTATGAACACCACGCCCAGCACCCCCGCAGATCTTCTCGCCGCGTTCCGCAGCCACCGTGCCACATCCCCGCGGTTGTCTTGGTACGGGCCCGATTCCGAGCGGGTGGAATTCTCCGGCCGGGTGCTGGAAAATTGGGTAGCCAAAACGGCCAACTACCTCGTTGACGAGCTCGACGCCGAACCCGGCACAGTCGTCGCCGTGGACCTGCCGCTGCACTGGCGGTCGCTGGTGTGGCTCTTGGCCACGTGGGCTGTGGGTGCCACAGCCGTTACCGGTCAGGCAGCCGATGGTCCGGACGGTCAGGCAGCCGATGGTCCGAACATTGTGGCAACGGCGAACCCTGCTGCCGCCTTGGATCGACTGGCGGGGGTTGCGCCGGCACCCCTGCTGGTGGCTGTGGCGCTACCGGCCCTGCAGATGCGGTGGCTAGGCGAGCTGCCCCCGGCCACCTTGGACTACTCCGGCGATGTGCGCGCGCACGCGGACGTGTTTTTTGCCGATCTTGCCCCTGCCCCGAGCGACGTTGCCTGGGCGCACGAGTCACTGACCGTCAGCTATGCCGGGTTGCTGGGGCAGGGCGGCCAGGGAGAAATCATGATCGCCGGCACGGCGCAGCAGCTACCATCTGGGCCACAGCGGGTGCTGCTGCACGTGCGCGACGGTTGGGACGCCGTCGTACCTGCGGCCCTGACAATTTGGGCGGCCGGCGGTTCGGTCGTTCTACTGGACGACAGCGTGGCGGCCACTGCCCATCTGCGCAGCACCGAAAACATCACCCTGGGTTAGAGCTTGGGCAATTCGTGTTTGTGTTCTGTCTCGATCAGCTCGTGGTCGTGGTCGAATCCGGGTTCCTGATCCAGTTCCTCGGTGAAGACCCAATACCTGTAGGCGAAGAACCGGAAGATGGTGCCCAAGACCAGGCCCACCACGGAGCCGGCAACAAAGTCCGCCACGGCCGTCTCATAGCCCAACACCCAGTGGGAGATGTATACGCAGGCCGCGGCAATGCCCAGCCCAATCCCGTTCATGATGATGAACATGGTCGCTTCGCGCAGCACGTTCGCTTGGCGGCGGTGGCGGAACGTCCAGTACCTGTTGGCAACCCAGGAGAACACTGTGGCCACCACGGCTGAGATGATCTTGGCCCGGGTGGGGTGCCCGCCCATGCTGCCGGCGAGCAGCCACAGGTAAATGGCCGTGTCGATGACGAAGGCAATGCCACCCACAACGCCGAATTTGGCCACCTCACGCCAGAGGAGGCCCACCAGGCCGGTGATGCGATCAGTCAGTGTTTTGTACATGGTCCTCCGTTGGGTTAGGGGCCAAAACGGGTGGAACACGCTAAGAGCCATTAGTTGAATTCTAAGCCAATCGGCTCCTCGCGTCTGCGCTGCGGCTTGTCAGTGACCACTGTGGGCCCTAAAAAGCTGTGACTTTGCACCATCCCAGCCGCGCACCGTGGCCCAAAAGCAAGGAACCGGGCAGATTTTCGGTACGCTGGGGACTGTGACTTTTCCTGTAATCGGTGTTGTGGGCGGCGGGCAGCTGGCCCGCATGATGGCCCCTGCCGCCGTGGCCCTTGGTTTTGAATTACGTGTGCTGGCTGAATCCCCGGACGTGTGTGCCGTACCCGTTGTGGCAACGGCGCCCGTGGGGGACTACACCGACCTGGACACGCTGCGCACATTTGCCCGCGGCGTTGACGTGCTCACCTTTGACCACGAACACGTCCCCAGCGAGCACCTGCAAACGCTCATAGCCGAGGGCGTGAACGCACAGCCACGCCCCGACGCCTTGCTCAACGCCCAAGACAAGCTGGTCATGCGTGCGGCCATCGAGCGTCTGGGGTTGCCCAATCCTGCGTGGGCTGCCGTTTCCGGCGTTGCCGACATTGTTGCCTTTGGCGACACGCACGGCTGGCCCGTTGTCCTCAAAATGCCGCGCGGCGGCTACGACGGCAAGGGCGTGAAGGTGCTGCGCTCCGCCGCCGACGCCACCTCCGCCACGGACTGGTTTGAGGCCATGAGCCCACTGCTGGTGGAGGAGATGGTGGCATTCTCCCGTGAACTCTCGGCCCTGGTTGCCCGCACCCCCTCCGGTGAGGCCCGGGCCTGGCCGGTGGCCGAGTCCATCCAGGTGGACGGTGTGTGTGATGAGGTCATCGCCCCCGCACCCCTAATTCCGGCCGAGGTGGCTGCACGAGCCCAGGCCGCAGCACTGCTCATCGCCGGTGAACTGGGTGTCACAGGCGTCATGGCCGCGGAACTTTTTGAAACCCCTGGCCGCGCGCCGGGCTACCTCATCAACGAGCTGGCCATGCGCCCGCACAACACCGGGCACTGGACCATGGACGGCGCCGTGACCGGCCAGTTCGAACAGCATCTGCGTGCCGTGCTGGACCTGCCGCTGGGTGACACAGCAGCCCTTGGCGACATTGTTGTCATGAAAAATTTTCTGGGCGGCACCAATACCGACCTGTACAGTGCCTATGGTGCGGCGCTGGCTGCCGAACCCACTGTCAAGGTGCACAGCTACGGCAAATCGGTGCGTCCGGGCCGCAAGATTGGTCACGTGAATGTGATCGGCTCCGCGGGCGACGACGTCGCAGCTGTCCGCGCCCGCGCCACCACCGTGGCAAACATCATCCGTGACGGAGCATAGGGAATCATTATGAGCGAACATTCCACACCCCGGCAGCCCCTGGTGGGCCTTGTCATGGGATCAGATTCCGACTGGCCCGTCATGGAACTGGCGGCCGCAGCCCTGAGCGAATTCGGTATCCCCTTCGAAACTGACGTTGTCTCGGCGCACCGCATGCCCACCGAAATGATCGCCTACGGCCAAAACGCGGCAGCCCGCGGCATCCGGGTCATCATTGCCGGGGCCGGCGGCGCAGCCCACCTGCCGGGCATGCTGGCCTCGGTCACCACCCTGCCGGTGGTCGGTGTCCCCGTGCCGTTGAAGACTCTTGATGGCATGGACTCCCTGCTGTCCATTGTGCAAATGCCCGCCGGGGTGCCCGTGGCCACTGTCTCCATTGGCGGCGCCCGCAATGCAGGGTTGCTTGCCGTGCGGATGCTGGCCTCCGCCACCGACGAACTTGCCGCGGAGTTGGCGGCGAAGCTGGCCATTTTCGCCCAGGACCTCAACGACCAGGCCTCGGCCAAGGGTGCTGCGCTGCGTGAAAAAGCCGGCGCCACGTACCCCCTGGCGGTTAGACCCGGAGCCGCCACGGGCACCGCCGCCGGCACGGAAGGTGTGAACGCGACCGCATGAGTTTCAGCAGCCCCAAGATGTCCCGTGCCTCTAACCGCCCGCCGGTGTTGACCAACCCCGTCCGCTACCCGGAATCGGCGTCAGCACCTGCGCGCTCAAAACGGGCCTGGTTTTTGCTGATGCTGTCACTCTTCGTGCCTGGCGCGGCCCAACTCGTGGCCGGCAACAAGCGTTTTGGCCGTATTGCGCTGCGCTGTACTTTCACGCTCTGGGCCTTGGTGATTGCCGTCGTCGTCCTTGCCGTGGTGCAGCGCGAAACGTTACTGAACCTGTTCACGAACCCTGTCACCTCACTGCTGATCATTGTGGTACTGGTGGCGGTTGCTGTGGGCTGGGCAGTTGTTTTCCTCAATACTCTGAAAATTATTCGCCCGTCCATGCTGGCGCCGGGCATGCGTGGTCTTGTCAGCTGCGCTCTGGTGGTGCTCATGGTGCTGACCAGCGGGTCGCTGGCCTACGGCGCGTTTTTGATCAATTCCGGCCGCAACGCCATCACCAGCATCTTCCAGGGCGGGCCCGACATGGTCCCGGTCGATGGCCGCTACAACTTCCTAGTCATGGGCGGCGACGCCGGCGAAGACCGCGCGGGCCGGCGTCCGGACTCCATCATTGTTGTCAGCGTCGACGCTAAAACCGGCCAGGCCGCCACCATCAGCATCCCGCGCAACCTGCAAAACGCCCAGTTCTCCCCCGATTCCCCGCTGTGGGGCGTCTACCCCGAGGGCTACAACTGCGGCGATGAGTGCATCATTAACTTCCTGTACACGGATGTGACCAACAAGCATCCCGAGCTTTATCCCGACGCCCCGGATCCGGGTGCTGCGGCCATGATGGATGCTGCCGGCGGGACCTTGGGCCTGAAAGTCCAGGGCTACGTCTTGATCGACATGGCAGGGTTCTCCAAGCTCATCGACGCCCTGGGCGGGGTTTCGGTCAAGGCCGGCGGCTGGGTTCCCATCAGCGGCGACGACGTCAACGGCACCGGCGAGCACCTGCCACCGACCGGCTGGATTGCCCCCGGTGTGCACAAGCTCGACGGCTACCACGCTCTCTGGTACGCCCGCTCACGCCAGTGGGTGCCCGAGTACAATCGCAGCCAACGCCAACAGTGCATCCAGGCCGCCATGCTGGCCCAGATGGATCCTGCCACGGTTCTCACCAAGTTCAACGCCATCGCAGATGCCGGCGCCAAGGTCATCGAATCCGATATTCCGGCCGGGCAGTTGGGCAGCTTCGTCTCGCTGGCCTTGAAATCCAAGGAACATCCACTGGCCCGTTTGACGATTGGCCCGCCGGACTTCCCGACAGATTTCTCCACGTACCCGGACTTTGACCTTATCCACAAGCGCGTGCAGACGACATTGAACCCGCCAGCGCCCACCACCAAGCCCAAGCCCAAGACGGAAAAGGCCCCGGCCTCGCCGGCAGATCCGGCGGCTCCGGCGGCTCCGGCGGCCCCGGCGCCCGAGGCACCAGCGGCACCCGAGGCGGCGCCTCAGGCGCCCGCCACAACACCTGAAGTCACCGAGGAGTACTTGCAGCAGCTCGCCATCAACAATGACGAGGCGGCACTGTTCACCCTGCTGGCCAACAACGGGACCTGTTCCCCGGGCTAGGCCCGAAGCCCGGGTTGGTGCCTTTTTCACAGCGACTTGCCATCGATCGTACGTTTGACTTGGACCAGGAGAAACACCTTATGTTTGCACTCACCAACGTCACCCGCGACTACCCCTGGGGCTCAACCACTGCCATCGCAGAGCTCCTGGGCTGTGCACCAAGTGGCGGGCCCGAGGCCGAGCTGTGGCTGGGCGCCCACCCGGATTCACCCTCGCTCGCCGCCACTCCGGAGGGCCCTGTGGCCCTAGACCGGCTGATCGCTGAGCACCCGCTGGCCACGTTGGGTGCCGACGTCCACGCCACCTTTGGGGCCAAACTGCCGTTTCTGGCGAAGCTGCTGGCCGCCGACAAGGCCCTGTCCCTGCAGGTGCACCCCACCCTGGCGCGTGCCCGTGCGCGCTTTGCCCAGGAAGAGGCCGCCGGCATCCCGCGAGACGCTGCACACCGGAACTACAAGGACGAGAACCACAAACCGGAGATGATCCTTGCGCTCTCCAACTTTGAGGCGCTCTGTGGCTTCCGGCCCTGTGCCGAAGCCGCGGAATTGTTTCGTGCCGTGGGAACGGCCATTGCTGCAACAGGTGCCACGGTCCCGGCGCTGCTGCAGCAGGTGGAGATGACGTTGAACTCGCGCATGGCTGCGCCCGTGGTGATTCGCCGCGCCTTTGAGGCACTGATCAACGGTGGCACGGCAACCACGGAGTTGGTGGGGCTGTCCGCCGACGCGCTGGCCGCCACCTCCGTCGAGCTGCCCGCCGCGTTGGGCACAGTGGTTGACCTGGCCCGGCAATACCCTGGCGACTCCGGCGTCCTGGTCTCCTTGCTGCTCAACAGGGTGTCCCTGGTGCCAGGTGATGCCATCTACCTGCCCGCCGGGAACATCCATGCGTACTTGTCCGGGCTCGGCCTTGAAGTCATGGCGTCCTCGGACAACGTGCTGCGCGGCGGGTTGACGGGTAAGCACATTGACGTGCCCGAGCTGTTGGAAACAGTCGATTTCACCCCCAGCGGAGTGCCTGTTGTCCCCACCCGGGTCACGGAGCTGGGCCAACACGTCTGGGAACCGCCCTTTACCGAGTTTTCCCTGCAGCGGGTGGAGATTTCAGTCGGTGCCGAGCCCATCCCGTTGCGCCAAAACGGTCCCTTGCTGGTGCTCGCCGTGTCCGGGTCAGTGCTGTTGGATTCGCCCCGCGGGGACATGGTGCTGCGCCGCGGCGGGTCAGTGTTTGTCCCGGCCGCCGAGAACCCCGTCATGGTCCACCCGCATCTGGAAGGCTCCGAGACGTCACAGTCCCCGGCAGTGGTTTTTGCTGTCACCGTGGCCGGGTAGACCCTCGCCGGGCCGCCCACGCGATTCCGGCGCTCACTGGTCAGCTAATGCCGCTTTGAGAAATCAAAGCGGCATTATCTGTCCAGTGAGGAGAAGATGGGCCCCGTCGTGTGCCTGTAGCTGTGGATAGCACTGTGCCTTGTCCACAGATTTGCTGAAAATGGCACATTTCCGTCAGGGAGGAGTCGGGGTTCTGCACTAATGGAAGCATGAGACGCGCAGCTCCCCTACCGATATCCATTGCCAGGGTTCCCTTCACTCTGGAATCGGCCCTGCGGCGCGGCGTGACGCGTCGCCGGACACGCGCCATTGACCTTTGGACGCCCAGCCGCGGCATCAGGGTGCCCCGGGCAACGACTTTCGAATTGCTGGACAACTGCCGGACGCTGACCGAGGTGACTCCCAACGGAGTCATCAGCCATCTCACGGCTGCGAGAATCCACGGATTCTATCTCCCATGGAGATTTGGGGAGCAAACACTATTTGATGTGGCCCGGCCGATGGGCGAGGGAAGACCTCGAAGGAAAGGCGTCCACGGGCGGGAACTGGAGCTGGGCCCGCGGGACGTTGTCATTTACTCGGGTGTCAGAGTAACCACGGCGCAGCGGACCCTGTTGGACATTGCCCCGCTTCTCACGGTCGAGGAGCTGGTAGCCATCGCGGACCAGCTGGTATGCGAGCACCATCGCACTTTTGGCCCCCACGTCTATCCGACGGTTCCGCTCGATGAGCTGAATGCTTACCTCGCCGAGCGTCCAGGCCACAGGGGAATGCGGAAGCTCCGTGCCGCCATGGAACTGGTCCGGGTCGGTTCGGATTCGGCCAGGGAATCGGCATTGCGGCTGATGATCGGGCGTTCTCCGTTGCCCACTTTTGAACACAATGTTGAGATCATAAATGCTGCAGGCAAGGGACTGGTTGGACCGGATCTGGCGTGCAAAGAGTACAAAACCTGCGCTGAATATGATGGCAAGCACCACTTCACCCCGGCGCAGCACGCCAAGGACCATGACAGGGACTTCATCACCAGGGCGCAGGGATGGCATCAGGTATTGATCAACAACGACGACATCCGGGCCGGTGAACTGGTCGTGGTCACCAAAATTGCCCGCGCACTCAAACTCGGAGGCTGGCCGGATCCACAGAATCTCGCCGGCCGGTCGCTTAAAGGGCTGCTGAACACCCGCAAGGACTTCGGTTGATGGCCCATTCACCGCTGACTGGACAGATAATGCCGCTTTGAAAGATCAAAGCGGCATTATCTGTCCAGTGACGGGGCGGGATTAGCGCTTAAGGATGCCGCGGGCCTTCTTCAAGGACGTGCGGGCCACGGGGAGCGCCTTGGCGAACAGCGGGTACAAGGGTGACAGGCCCAAATCCCACGTGCCGGCCAACATGTTCTCGTGGTCGGCGAAACCGAATTTGAACTTGGAGACGCCGTCATTGAGCAAACCGTTGAAATCGTAACGCGTGATCCCGCGCGCCTTCATCTCCTGGATGGCCAGCCACTTCAAGGAGAAGTTCGCCCGGAGCGCGCTGCCGGTTTCCGTCATGCCGCCGTACAGTTCAAACGCTGTGGAGCCGCTGGCGGCGAGCCACAGGAACGCCACGAGCTTGTCGCCGTCGAACGCCCCATAGAGAGGCGACGCCGACCCCAGGTTCGTGAGAATGTCGCTGTAGTAGGCGTCCTGGTGGATGCCAAATTCGGCCCGCTCAGCCGTTTCCTTGTACACGGCCATGCACTGCGGCAGCTCGGCCGCTGTCACCGCCCGGTACTCCAAGGCCTCGCGGCTGGACTTGCGAATGTACTGGCGGGTCTTTTTGGACATGGCGGCCAGCAGCTCATCCTCGCTGCCGGTCAGGTCCAAAATAAGCGTGCGCGGAATCAAAATGGTGGTGGCACTGCGCGCCCAGCCCGACGCCGGCAGCGACGCCACGGCAACGGAGTCGGCATCCCAATCAGGCTCAATGCTCAAGGCCACCGACTTGTGGGTTGCCTTCACATAGCGTCCGACGGCGTCCAGCACCTCCATCTCGCGCCCGGCCGCCGCCTGTGGTCCCCTGGCGAGATACGCCAGTGAGCGAAACGGCACCGGCAGGGAGCGCAGCAGGATTTGCGCGGAGCCCACGAGCTCGCCATCCTCGAGCACCAGCACCCGATCCACCCGCCAGTTGTGGGCGGCCTTGGTTTCACCCCACCCCCACAACTGCATGGGGTGCCCCTGCTGGGAATCAACAGCGGCATCCCACTCGTCACGGACACGGCACGGTACAACAGTCAAAGTCATGTCTCAACCCTACCGGCAGCCGACGGCCCAGCCGGCTTCGGCTAGCTGCGGCGGGCGTACGTCTCCCATTTGGCGGCTTGGTGCTCGCCGTCAACGAAGCGGACGGTGCCTGACTTGGAGCGCATCACGATCGACTGGGTCAAGACGCGGCCCTTGTCGTAGCGGACCCCGCGCAGCAAGTCACCGTCGGTGATGCCCGTCGCGGCAAAGTAGCAGTTGTCGCTGGTGACGAGGTCGTTGGTGGACAGGACACGGTCCAGGTCGTGTCCGGCGTCGAGCGCCTTCTGCTTCTCGTCGTCGTCCGTGGGCCAGAGCCGGCCCTGGATGACGCCGCCCAGGGTCTTGATGGCGCAGGCTGCGACGATGCCTTCGGGGGTGCCGCCGATGCCCATGAGCGCGTCAACGCCCGTGCCCGTGCGGACGGCCGCAATGGCGCCGGCCACGTCGCCGTCGAGGATGATCTTGGTGCGGGCGCCGGCGTCGCGGATTTCCTGGATCAGGGGCTGGTGGCGGTCACGGTCCAGCACCATGACCGTGAGCTGGTTGACTTTCACACCCTTGGCCTTGGCGATCAGGTGCAGGTTTTGCTTGACGGGCAGGCGCAGATCCACCATGTCCGCGGCCTCGGGGCCGGTGACAAGTTTTTCCATGTAGAACACGGCCGAGGGGTCAAACATGGTGCCGCGCTCGGCCACAGCCAGCACGGCAATGGCGTTGTTGATGCCCATGGCTGTCAGGCGGGTGCCGTCAATCGGGTCAACAGCTACGTCACATTCGGGGCCGGAGCCGTCGCCCACCACTTCACCGTTGTACAGCATGGGGGCTTCATCTTTTTCGCCCTCACCAATCACAACAACACCGTTGAAATGCACCGTTGAAAGCAGGGAACGCATGGCGTCCACGGCGGCACCGTCGGCGAGGTTTTTTTCACCGAAACCAACCCAGTGGCCGCCGGCAATGGCCGCTGCTTCGGTGACGCGCACCAGTTCCAGGGCCAGATTCCGGTCCGGTTCGTCATCGCCCACGGCGAGAGATCGGGACAACTGCGAATAATCCGATTGTGATGCTTTTCCAGCCACGTAGAAACCCCGTTGTTCAGGTAGGCGCAGATTTTGTGTGCGCGACGGTGCGCACAGCTGCAAGATATTGCCTACGGTAGCCATCATAAGCGAAGCAGCCGTCGGGGCTGTAGTGATGTGGCCCACGTCATGACCTGCGGTGATTTTTCACGGCTGTTTTCTGGGAAGATGGTCACGTGAGTGATTCCAGCCCTACCCCTCCCGTGAAGCCAGTCATTGCCGCCGGAGCAGCAAAACGCGCCAACGCCTCCGTCATTGGCATGCTCTTGGCCATGTTCTCCACCGTGGCAATTGTTGTCACCATTGTTTGGCTTAACCCGCAGCAAAAGGCCGAGACGTACCGAACACCCATTGATGTTGCGGCCGTTGCCAGTCACGCCGCCGACACCGCGGGGTTCACCCCGGTGGCCCCGGCCCTGCCGGATGGCTGGTACGCCAACTATGCGCGCTGGAATCCGCCGGGCGCCGACGGGGTCTCATTCTGGGACGTCGGTTACGTCACATCAAGTAACACGTTCATCGCGTTGCGCCAGTCGATCACCGCAAACCCGACCTGGACCTCCGAACAGGCCAAGAACGCCCCAGTGACGGGAAGCCGCACCATTGCCGGGAAGGTGTGGGAGCTGCGGGATAACCCTCAAGGGGACCGCAGCCTGGTCCTGGTGAGCGGCACAACCACCATCGTGTTGACCGGTGCGGCAGACTTCAGGGAGTTCGACGTGCTGGCCGGCGCCGCAGGTAAACTCTTGGAGGCCGCCCCGGCGCCGAACCCCAGCAACGCACCCAGCATGTCATCGACGAAGGGCAGCACCTCATGAGCGGTGAAGACCACGAGACCACCAGCCCCATTGACCCCCACCCCCACACCCCTGCGGAGGCGTATGAGCGGTTGGCGGCGGGCAACGCCCGTTTTGTGGCCGGCAGTTCCTCCCATCCGAACCAGGACGCCGCACGCCGGGCCTCCTTGCTGTCCACCCAGCACCCGTTTGCCGTGATCTTTGGCTGTTCGGATTCGCGCCTGGCCGCCGAGATCATTTTTGATTTGGGTTTGGGCGACGCCTTTGTGGTCCGCACGGCCGGTCACGTCATTGACAACACCGTGCTGGGTTCCCTCGAATACAGCGTGGAGTACCTTGAGGTGCCGCTCATTGTGGTCCTGGGCCACGACAGCTGCGGCGCCGTGACGGCCACCAAGACGGCCGTCGCCACGGGCAAGATGCCCGCCGGGTTCATTCGCGACCTGGTGGAGCGCATCACCCCGTCAGTGCTGACGTCCCTGCGCAAGAATAAAGACAGCGATGTCAGCGACATGATTGAGGAGCATGTTCGCCAGACGGCCGCCCGCCTGGTGGAGAACTCCCCCATCATCGCCACCGCTGTCGCCCGCCAGCGCACGGCTGTGGTGGGCCTGACGTACCGGCTCACTGACGGCAGCGCTGACCTCGTGTACAGCAACGGCTCCATCAGCTAGACACCTCTGGGACGGCCCGACGGCGTGAGGCAACTCCCGCCGTCGGGCCGGCTGTGCAGCTGCTTTGGTAAGCAAGAAAGGGGCGGCGCGACGGGGCACGGTTTTTAGCTCGGGGCGCGGCGGCGATAGGGTAGAAAGCATGACTGATACTGCCGCGGCTCACGCACAAGAATTCCGTATTGAACATGACACCATGGGCGAGGTCCGGGTCCCGGCCAACGCCCTGTACAGCGCACAGACCCAACGCGCTGTGGAGAACTTCCCGATTTCGGGCATGACACTGGAGTCAGCCCACATCGCAGCCCTGGCCCGCATCAAGAAGGCTGCCGCCACGACCAACGCCGAGTTGGGTGTTTTGGATGCCGATTTGGCCCGCGCCATTGAAA
The DNA here is from genome assembly GCF_054511095.1 of Arthrobacter sp. TMN-49. NCBI lineage: Bacteria > Bacillati > Actinomycetota > Actinomycetes > Micrococcales > Micrococcaceae > Arthrobacter > Arthrobacter sp. TMN-49. The sequence continues at coordinate 34,114 of NZ_JBTNDH010000033.1, forward strand.
AAGCTGCCGACCTGGTGGCTGGGGGCAGCTTCGACGGCGACTTCCCGATCGATGTGTTCCAGACAGGTTCGGGCACCTCCTCCAACATGAACATGAACGAGGTGCTGGCGAACCTGGCCAACACAGCCTTGCGGGCTGCAGGGTCCGACAAGACAGTTCACCCGAACGACCACGTCAACGCCTCACAGTCCTCCAACGACGTGTTCCCCACCTCCGTTCACGTGGCCGCCACCTCGGCCCTGATCAACAACCTCATTCCGGCGCTCGCGTACCTGGCCGAGTCCCTGGAGCGCAAGGAAGCCGAATTCGCCACAGTGGTCAAGTCCGGCCGCACCCACTTGATGGATGCCACCCCCGTGACCCTAGGCCAGGAATTTGGCGGCTACGCAGCGCAGATCCGCTACGGCATTGAGCGTGTGGAGTCCTCACTCCCCCGCGTCGCGGAGGTCCCCCTCGGCGGCACGGCCGTCGGCACCGGCATCAACACCCCCGCCGGTTTCCCGCAGCGCGTGATCGCCCTGCTGGCCCAGGACACCGGCTTGCCGTTGACCGAGGCCCGCAACCACTTCGAGGCCCAGGCCAACCGTGACGGTCTCATTGAGGCCTCCGGGCAGCTGCGCAACATCGCCTACTCGATCATGAAGATCAACAACGATCTCCGCTGGCTGGGTTCGGGCCCCAACACGGGCCTTGGCGAAATTGCCATCCCGGATCTGCAGCCCGGCTCCTCGATCATGCCCGGCAAGGTCAACCCCGTCATCTCCGAGGCCGCCATCATGGTTGCCGCGCAGGTCATCGGCAATGACACCACCATTGCGTTGTCCTCCACGAACGGCGCGTTTGAGCTGAACGTTGGCATCCCGGTCATGGCCTCGAACCTGTTGCAGTCCATCCGCCTGCTGACCAACACCAGCCGTGTCATGGCCGACAAGATGATCGATGGCCTCACCGCCAATGTGGAGCGCGCCCGTTTCCTGGCTGAGGCGTCCCCGTCCATCGTGACCCCGTTGAACAAGTACATCGGCTACGAGAACGGCTCCAAGATCGCCAAGCACGCGGTCAAGAATGGCCTCACCATCCGCGAAGCAGTGCTGGAACTGGGCTTCGTTGACCGCGGCGAAATCACCATCGAACAGCTGGACAAGGGTCTTGACGTGCTCGCCATGACCCGCGCCCCGCAGTAGCCCCCGCGCGAGCTTTTCCAACTAACCCGCAGTAGTGGCCGAGAAATCGCGAATTCGCGGTGTTTTTCGACCGCTACTGCGGGTCAGCTGGTGGGCGGCTTCGCCGCGCCGGAGGTACCTGCAAGTTCTATTTGCGTAATAGTTGTTGCTCACCGGGGGCCGAAGTGGTCATCCGCTGTCGCTTCGGACCCTCCTTAGGAGCTGCGGGGGCCGTTGCGGACATTCGCCCCCGGTAGACCAGCATCGAACGTCCGTCACGGCCCCCCCAGCAGTCCCCCGCTCTGAGTGAGCCGCGCGAACTAAGGGGGAACCGCAATGGACAGAATCTGGCAGCCGAGCACCTTCGGCCAACGCTTTGGCGGCTCCGGCGGCTGGCGGGGAAAGGACGGCGCTCGCGCCTAAAGCCGGCGCTCCACCACCGGCTTTTTGCGCGATCGCCGTCCCTTCTCCCCACGAGCGGTTGCACCTTGATGTCAGCGCTGGAAGTAGGATTCGCCGTCGAACGCCAGAGCCCGCTGAATGCAGGCCAGATGGTGGGGGCGCAACGGCGGCAGCTCGTCTACGGAAAACCAGGCGACGGCGAGCGATTCGTCGTCATTGACACGAGCCGTGCCACTTTCGTAGCGGCAGATGAATTCAATGTTGAGGAAGTCGCACACGTCGGCGTTGGGGAACGTCACCGGCCCGACGACTGTGATGCCTAAGAGATGCTCAATACTGGCAACAACTGCCGTTTCCTCAAAGATTTCGCGCACCATGCCGGGCCCGGGTTCCTCCCCCGGCTCCAGGATGCCCGTGATCAGCGCCCAGCCGCCAATGTCGGAGCGTTCGCCCAGCAGCACCCGGTGCTCGGCGTCGAACACCACACCGCACACGCCCGGCAGCCACAACGGGTCGTGGCCAATCTTTTCCCGCATCTTGACAATGAATTCCGGTGATCCCATGGGCCCAGCCTAGCCCCAAGAAAACAGGCCCGGGCCGGAAGATCCACGGCAGTCCGGGCCGGGCCCTGCGGTGTGGCGCACCACGGTGCGAGCGTCAGCCGAAGGGGATGACGCCGATGCCGATGGCCACGGCCAGCATCACCACGGACACCACCAGTGCGCGCCACAGGACCTTCTTGTGGTGGTCGCCCAGGTCAACGCGGGAGAGTGAAACCAGCAGCAGGATGGCGGGCACCAGGGGGCTCTGCATGTGGACGGGCTGGCCGGTGATGGAGGCCCGGGCCATGGCCGCGGGGTCAACACCGAAGTGCGCGGCCGTTTCACTGAGCACGGGCAGCACGCCGAAGTAAAAGGCGTCGTTGCTCATGAAGAATGTCATGGGAATGCTCAACAGCCCGGTGATGACTGCCATGTACGGGCCCATGGAGGTGGGGATGACACTGACCAGCCAGGCGGCCATGGCATCGACCATGCCGGTGCCGCTGAGCACGCCGGTCAGCACGGCGGCAGCCATCACCATGGACACCACGGCCACGATGCTGCCGGCGTGGGAGACGAGTGCGCTCGCCTGGTCTTTGACCCGGGGGAAGTTGACCACAAGGGCCACGGCTGAGCCCACCATGAACACGTACGGCAGCGGCAGGATGTCCATGACCAGCACCACCATGAGCGTCACTGTCAGGGCCAAGTTGAACCAGAACAGCTTGGGCCGCAGGGTGCTGCGGTTGGGGTCCAGCTGGGAGTCGGCCAGGGAGGTGTTGACGGCCTGTGCATCTTGGTTGGCCACGGCAAGCACCTGCTCATCAAAGCGGGCCTGCGCCGCGGAGCGGGGCTTTTCCACCGTGCGCACTGTGCCGGTTGATCCCTTGCCAGCCGGCACAGTGGCGGGGGTCCCGCCCGAGGGGGTGCCGCCGTCGAGCTTGGAATTGCCGGACCACACACGACCGGCCAGGACCAGACGTCGGCGTTCGCGCAGGCCCAGGTGCCAGGCGAAAAGGAAGATCACAATCATGCCGGCAATCAGCGACGGGATCATGGGGACGAACACTTCGCTGGGGGAAACCTTCAGCGCTGCGGCGGCGCGTGCCGTGGGGCCACCCCAGGGCAGGATGTTCATAGTTCCATTGGCCAGGCCGGCCACGCAGGTCAACACCACAGGGCTCATGCCCAGGCGCAGGTAGATGGGCAGCATGGCCGCCGTGGTGATGATGAACGTGGTGGAGCCGTCGCCGTCAAGGGAAACAACTGCCGCCAGCACGGCCGTGCCCAGCACCACCTTGGCAGGGTCGTTACCCAGGGTCCGCAGGATCAGCTTGACCAGGGGGTCGAACAGGCCGACGTCGATCATCATGCCGAAGTAGACAATGGCGAACATCAACAAGGCGGCCGTGGACGTTAGGCTTTTCATGGAGTCCATGACCATGTCGCCCAGGCCCAGGCCGGCTCCGGCGAACAGGCCGAAGATGGTGGGGACAACTATCAGGGCCACCACGGGCGTCAATTTCTTAGTCATGATCAATGCCATGAACACCGCTATCATGGCAAATCCAAGGATTACCAGCATTTGAACTCCTTTGTACAAAGGCCGCATTTGTGACCCGCTTTATAGAGAATAGAGTGGTCTGCATCACACATGGTGGTTAAGTTCGCTTGCCCCAACTAGTGCCCATTGAACACGTTTAGCCCATTAAGCCCACACTTGCCGTGAGTCCCATCCCTGAAGGAGAATTCGTTGAAGCAGGTACGCCCCGCGCCCAGGCTGCGCTTCTCCACTCGCGTTCTGCTCCTGCAACTGGGCGTGGTGTTTGCCGTGGTGCTCATCACCGCAGGCACCTTTGCCGCCCTGACCTACCAGCGGCTGGGCGATCAGGCCGAGGCGCGCGCACTGGCCGTGGCCCGGGCCGTGGCATCCGGGGAGGATGTGCGCCGCGAAACCGCAGCCCTCGCCACTGCACCGGCGTCGACCTTGACCCCCGCGAGCCTTGCCAACGGGCCACTCCAACTCGGCGCGGAGTCCGCCAGGGAGCGGACGGGGGCCTTTTTTGTGGTCATCACCGATGACACCGGGCTCCGTCTGGCGCACCCCAACCCGGCCCTGCTGGGTCAGCAAGTTTCCACCGACCCCTCGGTGGCCCTGGGCGGCGGGGAAGAGACTTCACAGCAGTCCGGCACGCTGGGGCACTCCGCCCGGGCCAAGGTTCCGGTGTACGCCCCCGGCGGGGAAACCGACGTGGTGGGTGAGGTCAGCGTGGGTATCTCCAGCGACGACGTCGCCGCCAGCCTGGGGCCCAACATTCTTCCCCTGGCGCTCACGGCGGCTATGTCCCTGGCACTTGGAGCGCTGGCGTCCACCATGATGGGGACCCGACTGCGGCGCCTCACCCTGGGCCTGGAGCCGGAGGAAATCGCCGGTCTGGCACAAGACCAGGAGGCGGTGCTGCGCGGCGTTGACGAAGGAGTCATCGGCATTTCCGAAAACGGCACCATCACAGTGTTCAATGAGGGGGCGCGGCGGCTGCTGGCCCCAGACTCCGACTCCGACTTTGGCGGCATCGCGTTGAGCGGGAGCGGACTGCCACCATTTCTCCTGGAAGCCGCAGCCGGGGGCGAATATGGCCCGTCAGAGCATGCTGCCGGCGACCGGGTGGTCATTGTGTCGGCCCGCCCCGTCAAGCTCGACGGCGACGACGCACGGACCCTGGGCAAGGTCATCATGGTCCGTGACAGGACCGAGGTGCAGGCTCTGACCCGCCAATTGGATGCCGTCAACGCCCTCGGCACCGCCCTGCGAGCGCAACGGCACGAGTTTGCCAACCGCCTACACACGGTGGCCGGGCTGCTGGACCTTGAGCGGGCGGCCGAGGCCCGCGACTACGTTGGTGCCATTATGAGCAACGGCCCGCTGCGGTACCCGGCCAGGGACCTTGGCATGCTGGGCGATCCCTATCTGGAGGCCTTCATCGGCGCCAAAAGCATCGAAGCCCAGGAGCGGGGCGTGGAATTGCGGATTGGCGCTGACACCTTGATGCGCGGTTGCATCACCGACCCCCAGGACGTGACTGCCATTCTGGGCAATCTTCTGGACAACGCCATCTTGGCTGCCGTGTCCGGCGCAGACGACCCGAAGTGGGTTGAGGTGGAACTCTTGGATGACTTTTCAGCTGGCGGGGCCACCCTGCACCTGGTGGTGGCTGATTCCGGGGAGGGCCTACCAACCTCCGGTTCTTCCAACGCCGATGCCAGCGAGCTGGTCTTTGCCGCCGGTTTTTCAACCGCTGCCGCGGAACCCGGCGGTGCCGACCCGATCGCCGGTCACGGCGTGGGGCTTGCCTTGATCCGGCATATGGCCCGCCGCCGCGGCGGCGACGTCTGGGTCGCCGACGCTGGCTCCCCCACCACCCACGGCGCAGTGTTTTGCGCCCGCCTGCCCGGCGTCGTTGCGGCAGTGCCCGCAGACGCCGTGCCCGCAGAAAACGTGCAAGTCCCAGAGGAGACCCCGTGAGCTACGATTTCACCGTCCTGATCGTTGAGGACGACTTTCATGTGGGGCGGTTGCACGCGGGCTTTGTCGACGCCGTGCCCGGCTTTACGGCCTTGCCGCCGGCACCCACTGCCGCCCAGGCGCTGAAGGCAATCCACGCCCACGCACCGGATCTGGTCCTGCTGGACGTCTACCTGCCCGACGCCTCAGGACTGGAACTGCTCCGGCGCATCGACGCTGATGCCATGATGCTCAGCGCAGCGTCCGACCCCCACACCATCCGCCAGGCCCTGCGCCACGGCGCCCTGGCGTACCTGATCAAACCATTTTCCGCCCAGCTGTTGGAGTCCCGGCTGCGCGGGTACATCAGGTACCGGCGCCTGCTGGCTGAAACGGGCACCCTGTCACAGGACAAGCTCGAAACCGCCTGGCAGGCGCTGCACCCTGCCGTCGCGGCCACGGGTCCCAGGGCTGGCTCGGCAACCGAGGTGGCGGTGCTCAGCGCCCTGGCCCACGGTGGGGACCAGTCCACCGCCGACGTGGCCAAGGCTGTGGGCATTTCCCGCACCACGGCCCAGCGGTATTTGTCTGCCCTGGCTGACGACGGCGCAGTGGTCATCTCGTTGCGCTACGGCGCCACCGGCCGGCCCGAACACCGCTACAGTGCGGCCACCCACTAGCCGGGAATTAAGGCCATGGTGGCCAGCGCCCCGGCCAGCATGGCCGGGCCGAAGGGAATCGCCGATTTGGCCGTGCCGCGGCGGCTCAGGATCAACGCCACACCCCATAAACCGCCGACGACGAACCCGGCGGCCAGGCCCAGGACCACATGCTCGAAGCCAAGAAAACCCAGAAAAATGCCCAACAGTCCCGCCAGTTTCACATCCCCGAAGCCCATTCCGGCCGGGTAGAGCGCCCATAGCAGCCAGTACACGGCACCCATGGCCAACGCTCCCCCCGCAACTCCCACCACCACCTGCGGCGTCCCCGCCACCACTGCTGCGCCCATGAGGAGGACTGCCGCCACAGGGTACGCCGGCAGCACATACCGGTTGGGCAGTGTGTGGGTGCGGATGTCGATGACGCTCAGCACCACGGCAAGCCACACCAGAAACAGGCAGGCAGCCAGGACGGCCAGGAACGCCACAAGGTGTGCTTCCCACAGGAACGCCAGCCGAGTCACCATAGCGTGATGCTACGCCATGGACGGGATCTGCGGGGCAAATTTTTGTGGGCCCGGGGCTATGCTGTGGACATGACTGACTCAGCATTTACCGCCGATACGTTCCGACATATTTGCCGGTCGTCTCCGTGGCGTTGGCAAAGCGTGCGTTTTGAGTTGCACAGAAAATTTCCCGCCGACGGCGTGGGTGGCCCGCCGGAGTCTGCCGGCGGCAAGGGCAGCCAGGACACGGCGCCGGCGCTGCAGTGTTGGGTGCGGCGCCCGGGCGCCTTGCGGGTGGAAACCTTGGCGGGGACGCTGCTGGCCAGCACCACCAGGATCAACGAATCCAGGGATTCGTTATTTATCAGCGGGAACCGCAAGCCGTGGCTGTTGCCGCCGCCACTGGTGAACCCGGTGCGGGACGGCAATGGTTTTGTGGTGCGGCGTCCCGAGGCCCTCTATGGTGAGCCGGCCTATGGCTCGGGCCGGTTTTCGGCGGCGCTGGACCCGGTGGAGTTGGCCGGGGATCGCCCGGTCCCCCTGGAGGCACCCTTCGCCAATGTGGCGGAGATCAGCGACATTGCCCAGGTCAGCCATCAGGGCCGACCGGCGATTGAGGCGGTGCTGAGCCCCAACGCCTCCTACCACCCCACCTTTGCCGACGCGCCGCTGCTGTTTCCGGGTCGTACCGCCGTCCGCATTGATCTGGAGACCGGGATTTGTGTCGCCTCCCAGTCGTTGGATGGTGACACAGCCGGGGCCGGGCATTGGATGGTGCTCCTTGGCATTGACGAGTACATGCTCGATGACCTTTTCGAGGAGATCAGCATGGGGCTGACGGATGTGCGGGCACACATCCCCTGGGATCTGGGCCCCAACGCCTAAGCACCACCGGAAGGGCTCCCCCGCCCCGCCTAATATCTGTGTGGCAGTTGTTGGACCGATTTCCCCGCGGAAAGCCCTTTCCGGTCCTTTCGGCGAGTTACAGGGATCGTTGCAACACTCCATACCTTTTGGAGTTGCGATACCGATGGAGTCTTCATCAATTAATGAAGCTTTTTTAGAGAAAATGTCATCACCGGAAGAC
>NZ_JBTNDH010000034.1:0-35371 GCF_054511095.1 Arthrobacter sp. TMN-49
CCACCCTCCCCCCCCCCCCCCCTGTTTCTGGTGTTGCCCCCCCCCCCCCCCCCCCCCCCCCCCACCACCACTTCGTCCTCTCTAATTCACTGAAAGCGACACTGGCCTGTGAATGTAATTACTGATAACAGCGACCTGTTCCTCACAGGTTTCAAGAACACCGGGATCTTGTTTGTGATCTCGGCGTTCTTCGCCCTCATTCTGGGCACCATTGTTGCCGGGATGCGCGTCTCCCCGGCACCGGCGATGCGTGCCACCGGCACCTTGTACGTCAACGCCGTCCGCAACACCCCGTTGACCCTGATTCTGGCATTCTTCGCCTTGGGGTATCCCAGGCTGGGGCTGCCGTACATCGATTTCATGACTGCCGCCATCATCGGGCTTTCCCTGTATACGGCAACATATGTTTCCGAGGCCATCAGATCCGGCATCAACACCGTTTCCATCGGTCAGTCCGAGGCCGCTCGCGCCATTGGACTGCCGTTTATGCAGACACTGACATTGATTGTGCTGCCGCAGGCCTTCCGTTCGGTGGTTCCGCCACTGTTCAGCGTGTTCATCGCCTTGCTCAAGAACACCACTGTTGCTGCTGGCTTCTCCGTGGCTGAGGCGGGCGCCATCCGCGCCAACCTCAGCGAACGTGGCGAGGCGCTGCTCCCGGGGCTGCTCTGGGTGGCCTTGATCTTTGTGGTGCTGGTGCTAGGCATTCTGACACCGCTGCAACGCTACCTCGAGAAGAAGTGGAGGATTGCGCGATGAGCTCAGTACTTTTCGACCTTCCCGGCCCCAAAGCCCGGGCACGCAACGTTTACCTGAACATTGCCACCATCCTTGTGGTGGTTGGCGTCATTGGCTTCATTTTGTTCAGGTTCTACGAATCCGGCCAGTTCACGGCCAAGAAATGGGAGATCTTCACCTTCCCCCTCGTTCAGGAGAAATTCCTCCAGGCCGTCGGGGCGACCCTGAGTGCCTTTGCCGTGGGCGCCGTCGGAAGCCTCATTTTGGGCATCCTGCTCGCCTTTGGCCGTCTGGCGGACACCAAGTTGGTCCGGGTGCCGTGCTACTGGTTCACTGAACTGTTCCGGGCTGTGCCACTGCTGATCCTGATGATGATCATGTACTACGGTCTTCCCTCAGTGGGGGTCAAGGGAATCACACCCTTCATCGCCGTCGTGGTGGGTTTGATCCTCTACAACGGATCGGTGCTGGCCGAGGTGTTCCGTGCCGGCATTGAGTCGCTGCCCAAGGGACAGAGCGAGGCCGGTTTGGCTGTGGGCCTGACCAAGGGCCAGGTGCTGCGCAGCATTTTGCTCCCGCAGGCAGTCCGGGCCATGTTGCCGGTGATCATTGCCCAGCTGGTTGTCATCATGAAGGACACCGCGCTTGGCTTCCTCATCACCTACAACGAGATCTTGTACTACGCGAACTTCCTCGGCTCCCAGGGCCAATACGGTTCGCCGGTGGTTCCTGCGCTCATGGTCGCAGCAGTGGTTTACGTGGGCTTGTGCTTGATCCTTTCAGGTATTGCCAAGTTCACCGAAAGCAAGATGTCTTCCCGCGTCAAGGTGATCAAGGCCAAGGTTGGCATGGCCGGCTGATTGCCCTTCACCAACAACTGGCCCGCAGAAAACGGCGAAAATCCGCTCAAATTGAGCGAATTTCGTCGTTTTCTGCGGGCTAGTTGCGTTGCGGAGGGCTAGCTGAGCCAGCGTCGCAGGGCGGCCAGGCACTCACGGATATCATCCGCATGGACGTGCTCGTTGTCGCTGTGGGCCAGCAGGGCATCGCCCGGACCAAAGTTGACGGCCGGAATGCCCATTTCGCTCAACCGCGCCACATCTGTCCACCCGTACTTGGGCAAGGGGGCACGGCCCACCGCCGCAACAAAACTCGCGGCGGCGGGTGCGTTGAGTCCCGGCCGGGCTCCGGCGGAGGAATCGGTGCACACCAGCTCGAACCCGCTCAAGAGCTCACGCACATGCGCCTCAGCCTGGGCTGGCGTCTTGTCGGGGGCAAATCTGTAGTTGATCTCCACCACGCACTTGTCTGGAATCACGTTGCCAGCGGTACCGCCGTGAATCTTGACGGCGTTCAGCGACTCCCGGTAGTTGAGTCCGTCCACGGTGACGGTGGCAGGTTCGTAGGCGGCCAGCCGGACCACAATGGGGGCCGCGGCATGGATGGCGTTCTCCCCCATCCAGGCCCTGGCCGAATGCGCGGCAAGTCCTGCCGTGGTGACCTCAAAGCGGATGGTGCCGTTGCAGCCGCCCTCCACCGTCCCATTGGTGGGCTCCAGCAGGATGCCAAAGTCAGCGTCCAGCAATTCTCTGTTCTCCCGAACCAGACGTCCCAGCCCGCTCTTGACGGCGGCAACTTCCTCATGGTCGTAGAAGATGAAGGTGATGTCCTTCGTGGGCTCCGTCAAGGTGGCAGCCAAGGCCAGCTGCACAGCCACACCACCCTTCATATCGGTTGCGCCGCGACCGTACAGCACCTCACCGTCCCACGCGCTCGGTACGGTCCCGCGCGACCCCGGCGTGGTGGGCAACGGAACGGTGTCCAAGTGTCCTGCCAGGATCACCCGCTCAGCCCTGCCCAGCGAGGTCCGCGCCACAATGGAATCACCGTTGCGGGTCACCTGCAGATGCGGCAGCGGTGCCAGTGCCGCTTCCACCGCGTCGGCGAGCGCCTGCTCGTTGCCTGACACGCTTTCAATGTCCATCAGCGCAGCTGTCAGTGCTGCAACGTCCGCGTGCAGGTCCAGAGCGTACAGAACTTGTGCGACGGCGTTCCCCTCCCCCGGGGCGTCGGGCTCGGCAGCCGCAGTGGTGCCCTCTGTTGTTGGGGCGCTGGAGTTAGTCATGGCCCCAGTTTACCGGCGCCAAAACCTTCAATAACAATTCCTGCCCTCATTCCAATCCGATCCAACCACGGCTCCGAAGTACTTTCTGACAGCCCACACCGCCCAGCAGGATCAGGGCAATGGCATGGGAAGCAAATCGGAGTACTTCCGCTTTCACACTACGGAGAATCATCATGAACACCACCTTGAAGTTTGCAAACCGTAAGAGCCTCAGCCTTGGTCTGGGCCTTCTGGCCATCACCGCATTGGGAATCACTTCCTGCAGCGGCGGAACCACCACCCCCAGCGCCACCTCGGATGCGCCCATGGCCACCAGTGAAGCCCCCATGGCCACCACCGAAGCAATGGGTGGCGAATTGGTTGGCTCAGGTTGTGCCGCATACGCAGCAGCCGTTCCCAGCGGTGCGGGCTCAGTGGCAGGCATGGCAGCTGACCCGGTTGCCACAGCAGCATCGAACAACCCGCTGCTGAAGACCCTGACGGCCTCCGTCTCGGGCAAGCTGAACAAGGACGTCAATCTGGTGGACACACTGAACTCGGGCGAGTTCACGGTCTTCGCACCTGTCGATGATGCCTTCGCCAAGATCCCGGCGGCAACCATTGACGGGTTGAAGACCGATGCCAAGACGTTGACCTCCATCCTGACCTACCATGTGGTCCCCGGCCAGTTGGCACCGAGCAAGGTTGCCGGCGAGCATGCAACGGCTGAGGGTGGCAACCTGGAAGTCACCGGCAGCGGCGACAACTTGATGGTCAACGGCGCCAAGGTCATCTGCGGCGGCGTCAAGACTGCCAATGCCACTGTTTACCTGATCGACACGGTCCTGATGCCCCCGGCAAAGAAGTAACTGCCGCGATCTATCGAACGCATCAACAAATTGCAACACACGTCGAAGGGAATGGGCTCATGGGGACGGACCATGGCAAGGTAGACACCATGCGTTTACCTTGGTTGCGGTCCGTGGAGCCCCTGGCACCACCAACCCATGAGGACCTGATCCGCCTCGTCGCCTTGGGCGACGAGGCGGCCTTCGAGGAACTGTACGACGCCGTTGCACCTCGCGTATTTGGCTTGGTGCGCCGTGTGGTTCGCGACCCGGCACAAAGCCAGGAAGTGACACAAGAAGTTTTCATCGACATTTGGTCCCAGGCGTCACGCTTTGACGCGGACCGAGGCAAGGCAATGTCCTGGATTTTGGTCATCGCGCACCGAAAAGCCGTTGACAAGGTTCGGGCCAGCCAGGCAAGTTCCGACAGGGATCTTCGCCAAGGCATCAAGGAATACCAGGAGAGTTACGACGACGTCGCCGACACCGTCGAGACCCGGATGGAATCCGAACGCGTCAAGATTGCTTTGGCATCACTGACACAACCCCAACAGGAAGCCATCAGCTTGGCCTACTACGGTGGGTACACACACCAAGAAGTTGCCGAACTACTCAAGATTCCAGTCGGTACTGTTAAGACAAGAATTCGTGACGGCATGATCAGGCTCAGGGACAGGTTAGGAGTAGCGTGATGGAAAAGCAATTGCATTTACTCACCGGCTCCTACGCCTTGAACGCCCTGGAGAGCAGCGAACGCAACGAGTTTGAGCGCTACGCACTGACGGACGCTGAAACCCTGGCAGAAGTACGCAGCCTCAGTGAGACAGCTGCCCTTCTTGCCTACGGCACAGCCTCCGAGACCCCTCCGCCTGCGTTGAAGGCAGATGTCATGGCTGCCATTCGCAACACCCGCCAGCTGCCCGCCAGCTCGGTGATGCGCGATATTTCATCGGCCAAGCGCCACCCCTCCCAGAGGGCCACGTCACAGATCAACAAGGGCAAGCGAAACCCCTGGCTCCCAACCCTGAGCGCGGCAGCAGCCTTGGCGATCTTTGCTGGTGTGGGCGTGGGCGGATGGGTTGCAGGCCAAAACGCGACGCAACAGGACATGGAAGAACAGCTCGTGGCAATGCAGGAACAGCAGAAAGCTGTCGCGGCCCAGCAGGAGGCCATGCTCAGTATTGTTGGTTCCCCCGATGCCAAAATAGCCACAACAGCACTTTCCGACGGCGGATCCGTCACTGTAGCGTCATCGGGCAAAGCCAATAGGGCCGCAGTCATGGTCAACGGCCTTCCGGAACTTCCGGCAGACAAGACGTATGAGCTGTGGTTTATCTCAGCAGCCGGTGCAGTTCCGGCAGGTCTCATGGACAGCGCTGACCCGGCAGTCCCTGGCATGCAGGTGCTCAACGGACCAGTGGGCGGCGCAACCCATGTGGGAATCACTGTGGAGCCAGCTGGCGGTTCGCCTGCCCCCACCACAACACCCCTAGTGGTGCAAGCCATTTAAGCGGTCAAGTTTTGCCAAGAATCTCCTTGTCGGGCAATCCGGCAAGGGCGCGGCTCCGAAGTACCACCAAGTACTTCTACCGGAGTAAACCTACGGTAGGCCAAGCAAGCGTTCTAAGGATCCTGATATGGGCAAGCAGAGCACGGTGACAAGGAAATTCCACTGGCGGGCACTTCTGTCCGGCGCAGTCGCGGGAGTCATTTCCGCCGGCATCCTCTTTGCGGTAGCCCAACTCATCTCGGTATTCTTTGGACCTGTGGCATCACCGCTAACGTCTGTGGGATCAACCTTCATTGACTTCACCCCCGGATGGTTGAAGAACTTCGCCATCGCCACTTTTGGCACCAATGACAAAATGGTCCTGCTCATTTCTATGACTGTTGCTGCCGCACTCTTGGCGGCAGTGGCGGGTGTTGTGGCCCGCAGGAGCCTCAAGGCAGGCTCTGCCATGGTGCTTGGCTTTGCATTGGTCATGGCCCTATGTATCATCACCCGCGCTGGGGCCGGCATTTTTGATCTGGTCCCGCTCCTGCTGGGAACTGCAGCAGGCCTTTGGGCGCTGAGGTACCTGAGCCCAGCAAACAACGCCGCAACCAAAACGCACCCGGCTGACACACCAGTGAGCACAAGCCCTGCAGCAGCGGTGCAGCAGGAACCCGCATCTGGCCCCAGCAGACGCTCCTTTATCCTTCGCTCAGCGGCGCTGGCTTCCTTCGCGGTCGTGGTGGGTATTGGTGGAGCAGTCCTTTCCACCACACGCAACGCGGTCGATAAAGTCCGCGAGGCCTTGAAACTCCCCGCCCCCAAGACCAAGGCGGCCACGTTGCCGGCCGGGGTTCAGTCTCCTGTTGAGGGAGTCACGCCGTTTGTCACCCCCAATGCAGACTTTTACCGGATCGACACAGCATTGATAGTGCCCGAGATTGACCCCTCCTCCTGGAAGCTGCGCGTCCACGGAATGGTGGAGGAAGAATTCACCATCGACTTTGACGAGCTCCTGGCCTCTGAACTCATTGAAAGCTACGTGACGTTGACGTGCGTCTCCAACGTTGTGGGTGGCAACCTGGCCGGCAATGCTAAATGGCTCGGCTTCCCCATGCGTGAAGTTCTTGCTCGGGCCAAGCCCAAGGACGGCGCCGACATGGTGCTATCCACTAGCATTGACGGGTTCAGCGCATCCACTCCACTACCCGTGTTGCAAGATGACCGCGACGCCATGCTGGCAGTGGGCATGAATGGTGATCCGTTGCCGTTGGACCACGGTTTCCCAGTGCGCATGGTTGTCCCCGGGCTGTACGGTTTTGTTTCGGCCACCAAATGGGTTGTGGATTTGGAAGTCACCACCTTCGCTGAAAAGGCCGGCTACTGGACATCCCGCGGCTGGTCCTCGCACGGTCCCATCAAGACTTCCTCACGCGTCGAGGTGCCGCGCGCTTTGGGCAGGGTGCCCGCCGGGAAGGTATCCATTGGCGGCAGCGCCTGGGCCCAGACCAAGGGCATCTCCAAAGTAGAGATCCAGCTCGACGACGGCGCTTGGCAAGGCGCGCAGCTGGCGGACGAGGCCTCGGTGGACACTTGGCGCCAGTGGTCGTACATCTGGGACAACGCCCCTGCTGGCACCCACAAGGTACGGGTCCGTGCCTATGACACCACCGGCGAATTGCAGATTGAAGAGCAAGCTCCCCCGGAACCGGACGGTTCCACGGGATGGCATACCATCACCTTCAATGTCACCTAGGAACGCGCTGAACAATTTCATGTGTCGTGGCGGGCTTCTCGGGTTGACCGAGGGGATCGAGCACTGATTCATGCACACAACTGAGGTGGAGGCACTGGCCGGGTAGTTATTTGCCCCGGAGCGTGCTTCCACTTTCTTGTTTGCACATCCGGGTGTTCTACCCCCGGATTCGACCATCGCGTGCCTGTTTCCCGCTCTGCCGGGCTTGCCGTGGACTCTAGCTGCCGCGATTGGCCATGCTGCTTTAACAAGTTAGCAACGTGTTTCTCCCCAAAATTGAGTGACATGTTCCATAATCAATGAGTTGCATGCTTTGGGTGGGGCGTGCGGCGAAGGGACTGGGCAAGCGCCCAGCTTGGCAGGCAAGCCGGACCAGTTCGTCTTGCCAACCACGGGACCAGGGTGGTCACCGGGGTACAGAACAGCGGAGGTCTCGGCTATGTCACGGACGGCAATTGCGCTTCTTCACATGAGGAGCAAATCGAAGCCCACCAAGGTGGGGCATTTTTCCAAGAAGTTAAATCATCTGGCCCTTTTTGTGGCGGTCAGCCTGTGCATGATGGTGGGGGCGGTTCCCTCGCACGCCGCTGACACGACTCCCATGGCGGAGAATCCCGGCCCGGTGGGAAGTTTTGCGTGGAAGGGCTTCAACTGGCAGAAACGCTTCTGGGGCGGAGCCCCGCAATACAACCAAAGTTATGATCCGGCGAACGTCAGCAACCCCGATGCGAACGGCCATGTCACCTTGACGCTGTCCAACCCGAGCGGCTCGGCACCGGCCGGTGCCGAGTTCCAGTCGACGCGGGAAGGGTTCGGCTACGGAACGTACAGCACCACAGTGGAAAAAGACGTCAGTGCGCTCCAGAAAGAAGTGGTCTGGGGCTGCCTGTTCACCTACGACCCGGCGGCGTCACCGGGTTTCAATGAGATCGATGTGTGCGAAGCCTCCGCTTGGGGCGGCGGAGCCAGTTATGGCGAATCCTGGCCCGTCACCCAGGGGCATGGCTACTGGTTCGACGCCGGCAAGCCACCAGGGGAGGGAAACAGCACCATCACCTTTGACGTAACGAACAATCTCATCCTGACGCACAAGATGGTCTGGGAACCGGGCAAGCTGACCTTTGAAACCTATGCCGGTGAGGGCTACTCTGGGACATTGCTCAAGAGGACAGTGATGGAGGGCTCCACAGTTCCCGTGCCGGCCAAGGAAGCCATCCATTTCAACCTCTGGGTAACCGGTGGCGGCGGTGGCGACCCCGCGCATGTGGCCCCCGAAACGGTCACCATCCGTGACTTCAGCTTCACCCCGCCAGCCAGCACCCCATTGACGCTCACTGCCCCGACGCCGACCATCAGCGGGACGTTGTGGACGGGGAGCACCCTGACAGCCAACCCCGGCACCTGGACCACGGGCGCAACCCTGCAGTACCAGTGGTACCGCGCGGGAACAGCCATCTCGGGGGCAACGGGCAAAACCTACAAACTGGCCAAGGCCGACGCCGCCAAGACCATGACGGTGCGCGTCACCGGTTCCAAATCCGGTTACACCACGGTGTCCAGGACCTCGGCGCCTACCGCACCCATCAAGTAGCAAGGAATGTTGCCGGGAGTTGTGAGGGAACGTCCACAACTCCCGGCAACATGAGGCGAGAGGCCTTTCGCTACGCTTTGCGCGCCCGCACAGGGACAATGCGCTTGACAGCCATGCCGAGTGCCAGCATCGCAAAGGCCGCCAGGGCGTACCAGAACAGCTGGCCCGCCCCGGTCAGGGCGAGACTTGCCGATCCTGCTCCTGCGGCCATGGGGACTATTGGGTTGTTGTACATAATGTTTACCAAACTTTCTTCTTGTTAAAAACTGCATCCGCGTATGCCTTGGCGTGAACCAGCTGCAGGAACAGATCAATGACCGTCTCGTACATGGTGGCCGCCAGTAGCATGTACTTCCATCCCCTCAGCCGCAAGGTCACGACGCGTTCGAGCACGAAGACACCTGTCACAGCCGCCCAGAAGGCATGTATGTGCAGGCCCTGACCTGAGCCCAGGGCAGCCGCGATCGAGGAGAAGTACGCGATAGTGACGAGCACTCCGACCATCGAAAGGACCTGCCGCCCCCAGTAGGGGCGGGTGACCTTGGTCCAGCCGTACTGCACACAGTTCTCCACTGCGCCCCTCTTCCACCGGAGCCGTTGGGCCCACAGCTCGCGCCAGGTGGGCATTACTTCCGTGACCAAGGTGCAGTCGGCTGGTGAGGCAATGCTGTAACCCAGGGTTAACAACGCGAATGATAGTTCGTTGTCTTCCGTCAGGACAGAGGTGTCATAAACCCCGCCGTGGCCGTTGCCTGCCGGCAGCAAACCGTTCAATCTGGCCGTTGATACGCCCCTGAGTGTTTGCACCCGGAACAGTGCTGCCGTTCCCGTCACCACCAGGCATTTCCCGTGGAGCCGTTTCACATCCCTGGCGTACCGGGCGTACTCATTGCGTTGCAGGTGACCAACAAAGCCGCCTCCGGGACCGCCACGAAACACCCCGCCCACCGCGCCCAGCATGTTGTCTGCACTCAAATGGCGTACTGCGTTCTCAATAAAGTCTGCCGATAACTGTGAGTCGGCGTCCTGCACCAGGATGAGGTCGTCCGGGTCTGCGCCCGCAAGGAGGCTGCTGAGTGCGAAGTTCGACGCGCCGGCCTTTTTATCCGTATTTCCAACGGTACGGATCACTTCCGCACCGTGGGACACGGCAAGCTGCTGAGTGGCATCCGTGCAGTTATCTGCAATGACTATCACACGGTCAGGCCGGCGCGTTTGCTGGCTGAGCGAATCGAGCGTCTCTATGATTGCATCGGCTTCATTGTGCGCGGGGACTAGAACAGTCACCACCCCGCCACGGGCCCTGTGGGAACCCCGGGCGGATACCGCACCAGTATCCGCCGAAACCGTCGGAAGAATCCCTGCGCCAATCGTGTGTTCGCTGTGCATCGGATTCCTCCCTCTGGTCGTGTTCCCTGCCGTTTTCCCACTATGGCAGTGACAACTCAGCCAATGGATAAGAAACCGTCAGGAAAGGGTCAAGACTGAAACAAGATTGACTCAAGAAGATCCTTAGTGCCCGCTCCAATGGTTTGTTGACAGGTTGGAGCGCCGGCTGTCACCGACTCCACCGCGTGCCGATAAACTGGGACCATGACCCTCACAGTTGCAGCGACAGAACGTTCCGCCCACGGCTTCGGCCTCGCCACCATCACCAACACAGGCGCCGTGCTTGATGTGTGGTTCCCCACCCCGGAGTTGGGGACAGCCACCGACGCCCTCGGCAACGCCCCTGAGGCCAGTGCCGAACTCACAGCATTGGCAGCGGCAGGCGAGGACACCGACCGTGGCGTTGTTCAGCGCGTAGTTTTCGCTCAGATCAACCTGGACGCAGAACCGGCCGACGCCGTGGACGCCTACCTGCGCTTGCACCTGCTCTCACACCGTTTGGTGGCACCGAATAGCATCAATTTGGACGGCGTCTTTGGCCGGCTCGCCAATGTTGTGTGGACCAACTTTGGCCCGGCCGCCGTGGAGGGCTTTGAACTCACCCGGGCCAAACTGCGCCGCCGCGGTCCGGTGACCGTCTATTCCGTGGACAAGTTCCCGCGCATGGTGGACTACGTGATCCCCGCCGGCGTGCGTGTTGCCGACGCCGACAGGGTTCGCCTGGGCGCCCACCTGGCCGAGGGCACCACAGTCATGCACGAAGGCTTTGTGAACTTCAACGCCGGCACGCTCGGCACCTCCATGGTGGAAGGCCGCATCTCAGCGGGCGTCGTGGTGGGCGACGGCACAGATGTTGGTGGCGGCGCCTCCATCATGGGCACCCTTTCCGGCGGTGGAAGGGAGCGCATCACCTTGGGTGAACGCGTCCTGCTCGGCGCCAATTCCGGCGTCGGCATCAGCATTGGAGACGACTCCGTGGTGGAGGCAGGGCTCTACGTCACTGCCGGCACCCGGGTGCGCGTCCTAGGCCCCAAGGACGCCGACGGCGAAGACACAGCCGTTGTAGTCAAGGCCAGCGCCCTCTCCGGCGTGGCCAATCTGTTGTTCCGGCGCAACTCCACCACCGGTGGTGTTGAGGCGCTGCCCCGCAAGGGCACCACCGTTGCCCTCAACGAGATCCTGCATGCCAACTAACTTTGATCCCGCTACTGGCGGGTCCACTCAAGCACTGAGCGGACAACCATGAGCCGAAGCAGTCGGCGCCTTATTGCGTGGTTGAGCGTTGCTGCGCTCGGCGCAGGTCTCCTGATTGGTGGTGGCGTGTGGCTGAACAACGCCTTCAAGGATGCCTTCGCGCCGGGCCTATCGCTGGGCTGCACGGCCACTGTGGGGGAAACAAGCCACCCTCTGGCCTTGGATCAAAGCCAGAACGCGGCCCTCATCTCCGCAGTGGCCCTACAGCGTGGGATGCCCGCGCGGGCCGCATCGATTGCACTGGCCACCGCGTTGCAGGAATCCAAGCTGCGCAACATTGACTACGGTGATTTGGATTCCGTGGGATTGTTCCAGCAACGCCCGTCCCAGGATTGGGGCACCGTGGAGCAAATCATGGATCCCCTGTACTCCGCCAACGCCTTTTATGATGTCTTGGCGAAGGTACCCGGCTATCTTGACATGCCCATTAACGACGCCGCCCAGATTGTGCAGCGCTCGGGCTACCCCGAGGCTTATGCCCAGCATGAGAGCCTGTCGCGGGCTTTCGCCTCTGCACTGACGGGGCAAACACCTCAGGGCCTGAATTGCACACTGCCACCTGTCACCGCCACCAGCACCCCCGAAGCGATGACGGCTGCCATGGCCCCGCTCTTTGGCACTGTGCCATCTAGTTCCACCGCCGCTGAGGACAGCGTCAGTGTGCGTTTCGACGTTGCTGAGGGGGCTGGCTGGATCAAGGCCCACTGGCTGCTGGCAAACGCCGAACAATTCGGCATTTCAAGTATCAGCTATGCCGGGAAAATGTGGGATCGCACGGCAAATGAGGGCGAGCACAATGTAGGTTGGCAAGCTGCTGGTACTGCAGTTCCCGGGCAGCTAGTCGTGGTCATGGCTGCCCCGCCCGTGGCCAAGTAGAAGCTAGCCCCTAAACCAGTAGTTCCACTACTGGTTGCACATAGCTGCAAAACACCTGCGGGTCATCAAGGAGATGGGAACTCATGATCAGGCGGTCTGGTTCTATGAACCAGGCTCGCTGTTCCGCCAAGGGAACTTCCACAATGCTCAGGGTAAACTCCCGTGCCCGGCGGCCCAGTTCCAGTTCACGGTTTTCCACCAAATCAGCCAGAATTTTGTGCCCGCCCAACGTCTCACGCTGGGCAGCCATCAGGGCATACAACTGAGCTTGTTCCCTTGACCACGTGACAGCAGCCCCATAGTGGGCGTGTGCCACCCTTTGCAGGGCAGGCATGCCGGCCAACTCGGGAAAGTCCGGTGGCGTCAGTTTTTGTTGATTGTCGGGGAAGTTCTGCAGGATCCTGTTCCACCAGACTTCCCACTGGTCCCGCAGGGCCTCGGCGCCTCCCACGGAGGAGGTCAGCATAGAGTGGTCCGCTGCTCGAACGGAGGGCGCCACCGGTGAGAGAGCGGGAGTGCCAGCACCATCCAGGCCGGCCACATCCCGAAGGTAGAGGGCCGTGAGCATTGGACTGCAAGTGTCCATTGTGATCCGCCAACCCGGGCCACCTGTGTGATGCATAATTCTTGCCTCCAGCCGCCGCGACTATGGTGCAGCAATCCCTACATCAAGATTACTCCGACGCACGGTACTAGGCACTGCCAATCTCTCCCTCTGACGCTATCGCAGCAATGGCTGGAAAATATGGATCGCTATCGCACCCGACGGCGGCCTCTGCCAGGAAACTGCGACTTGCGGCTTCCGCCAAAAATGCGCCATTGCTGCGAGAGGGACGTCGAAAAATGCACCATTGCTGCGATAGCGTTGATGGGTTTGGCGGGCTAGGCGGCGAGGAGGTCTTGCAGGTGCCGGCGCAGAGTTGCCAGACCCTGCTCAGGGGCCGACCATGCCGGTTGCAGAACCAGACGCAAGCTCAAGCCGTCGAGGATGGCTATGAGCCGTTCAGCCTCGTCGACCGGTACCAGGACCTTGGACATCAACGGGCTGTCCATCAGCTGCAACACCACGCGGCCCACCACTGCCCCGGTGGCACGGTAGTCGTCCTGGGCGGCATCAGAAAGAACTGCGTTGGTGCGGGCGTCCAGCATGAACTCCATACGCACCACGGCGTCCGCACGGCTGAGCTCATCCAGAGGCAGGAGCTCGGCAAGGACGCCGCAGCATTGCTCCACCAGGGCGTCCACCTGTTCGGGCAGCTCATCCGCTTCCAGCGCTTCCAACTTCTCCAGCGCCCGCAAATGAATGCGTTCGGAGTTCACTCGAAAAGCAAACTCCATCAATTCGGCCTGATCATCAAAATAGTGCCGCACCGAGCCCAGTGCCAGACCTGCCGTCTGGGCCACATTACGTAGCGAAGCTTGTGTCAGCCCTCGCTCGGCAATGACATGGAATACGGCGTCGGCTACGAGTTCACGGCGGTGGTCTGCATCAACAATTTTGGGCACACATCTTTTTTAGCACAGATGTTTCACAAATGCTCAATGCCGGGACACGACAGTGCCGTTATTTGCCGGCTGCCGCATCCTTCTTCTTGTCCAGGTACAGCAGAACCAGCAGCACCAGCATGATGACCAGTGAGCCAATGAAGAACGGCAGGAAGACTGTTTTGCCAACCAGCACCATGATCCCCAGCACCACCACCACAATGGGGAAGGCCATGGAGAAGGTGTGCAGCAACAGTGTCGACATTTTCATATTTTTTACTTTCGTCCCGGATTACGCAAAAGAAAAGCGGCGGGCGACTCCCCCAAGGGAAAGTCTCCCGCCGCCGTCGAGCTTTATTGGGCCCACAGCTCCGAGGGCCCCGCCCCGAGCCTGCGAGGGGTGGGAGGAGCTGGGGATTAACGCGAGGGGTACATGCGCTCCGGCTCGCCTGTGTACAGCTGGCGCGGGCGGCCAATCTTTGTCTGCGGGTCCTTCATCATTTCGCGCCACTGGGCAATCCAGCCCGGCAGGCGGCCAATGGCGAACAAGACGGTGAACATCTTCTCCGGGAAGCCCATGGCCTTGTAGATCAGGCCTGTGTAGAAGTCCACGTTCGGGTAGAGCTTGCGGGAGATGAAGTACTCATCGGTCAGCGCAACCTCTTCCAGGCGCATCGCGATTTCAAGGAGTTCGTCGTTGCCGCCGAGCTTCTCCAGGATCTCGTGGGCCGTGGCCTTGACAATCGTGGCGCGCGGATCGTAGTTCTTGTAGACGCGGTGCCCGAAGCCCATAAGCTTCACGCCGGCTTCCTTGTTCTTGACCCGCTCAACGAACTTCTCAACGGGCTCGCCGCTGGCTTGGATGTCGCGGAGCATGTTCAGCACGGCCTCGTTGGCGCCGCCGTGCAGCGGGCCGAAGAGGGCGTTGATGCCGGCAGAGACGGAGGCGAACATGTTCGCGTTTGCGCTACCCACCAGGCGGACGGTTGAGGTGGAGCAGTTCTGCTCGTGATCCGCGTGCAGGATCAGCAGCAGGTCAAGGGCCTTGACGACTACCGGGTCCAGCTCGTACGGCTCGGCCGGCAAGCCAAAGCTCAGGCGCAGGTAGTTCTCCACCAGGTTCATGGAGTTGTCCGGGTACAGCATGGGCTGACCAATGGACTTCTTGTACGCGTAGGCGGCGATGACGGGCATCTTGGCCATCAGGCGGATGGTAGCCATCTCAACCTGCTCGTCGTCGAACGGGTCCAGGGAATCCTGGTAGAACGTGGACAACGCAGACACGGCAGAGGACAGCACGGGCATGGGGTGCGCGTCGCGGGGGAAGCCGCCGAAGAAGCCCTTGAGGTCCTCGTGCAGCATGGTGTGGCGGCGGATGCGCTGGTCAAAAGCGTCCAGCTCTGCCGGGGTGGGCAGGTTCCCGTAGATCAACAGGTAGGAGACTTCCAGGAAGCTGGAGTGCTCTGCCAGTTCTTCGATGGGGTAGCCGCGGTAGCGCAGGATGCCCTTGTCACCGTCAATGTAGGTGATGGCAGAGGAGGTGGCTGCGGTGTTGACAAAGCCGGGGTCGTAGGTGACCGCACCGGTTGTCTTTAGGAGCTTGGAAACGTCGTACCCGGCGTTGCCTTCTACTGCGTCGAGTCGCGGAAGTTCAAGTTCTCCCCCGTCGTAGCGCAGGGTAGCGCTCGTGGAATCAGACATGGAGTCCCCTTCATGAGGTAGCCTTCAAGGCTTTGGTTAGTTCAATGCAAGTTTTCTTATCCACGGAGTATTTGCGTCCGTTGAGGTATTGACCTAAGGAAACTCAGCAAATTAAGCGTCCGGTAGCCTATGACGGCTAACTATGAAACTACCGCTTCAAGGGCCTCCAAGACTAATCCTGAGCCCAAAATGCGGGTATTTTGCGCAAAAAAGCTATGATTTTGCGCCGAGTCGACTCACGGCGGCGGCAATGCGTTCGTCACTGCCGGTGAGAGCTACCCGGACAAAACCATGGCCGGCCTCACCATAGAAGGTCCCGGGTCCGGCCAAAATACCCAGCTCAGCCAGCCGTCCAATGGTTGTCCACGTGTCCTCGCCTGCCGTGCACCACAGGTACAGGCCGGCCTCCGAATGGTGGATGGTCAGCCCGAAGGCTTCCAGGGCGCCCACCAGCTGCTCACGGCGCCGACGGTATAGAGCCTTCTGATCCTTCACATGCTGGTCATTGCCCAAGGCAACACGCATGGCTTCCTGGACCGGGTAGGGCACAATCATGCCGGCGTGTTTGCGGCTGTTGATCACGTTGGCCATGAGGGCGCTGTCGCCAGCCACAAAAGCGGCCCGGTAGCCGGCCACATTTGACTGCTTACTCAGGGAGTAGACAGCCAGCAGGCCGTCATTGGAACCGCCGGAAACGCGGGCGTCCAGGACGCTGGGAACAGCCTCGCCGCCATTTTCGGTGTCCCACGCACCCCAGCCAAGCTCGCCGTAGCATTCATCGGAGGCCACCACGGCGCCAATAGCCCGGGCCTGCTCCACAAGCGCCTTCAGCTCGGCCACGCCCCGCACAATGCCCGTGGGGTTGCCCGGGGAGTTGACCCACACCAGGCGCACCTTGGCGAGGGTTTCGGCGTCGAGCTCGGTCAGGGAATCGGCGGCAACCGCCGTGGCCCCGGCAAACACGGCACCCATGTCATAGGTGGGGTATGCCACCTTGGGGCGCACCACCACGTCGCCGGTACCAAGGCCCAGCAACAGCGGCAGCCAAGCCACCAATTCCTTCGAACCAACGGTGGGCATGACGTCGGCCGGGTCAAGACCTGCCACGTTTCGGCGGCGCGCAAACCAGTCAACAATGGCCTGGCGCAGGGCCAGCGTGCCGTGCGTGGTGGGATATCCCGGCGCATCCGCGGCCGCCTTGAGAGCGTCCTGGATCAGGGCCGGGGTGGGGTCCACTGGGGTGCCGATGGAAAGATTCACCACACCGTGCGGGTGTTTGGCCGCCGTTACCTGATAGGGCGCCATGGCATCCCACGGGTATTCAGGAAGATTCAGGCCAAAGTTGTTGGGTGTTTGCTGCGGAGCCGGAGTCATGTGTGGGCGATCAGTCCTGGTTCTGTGGCGGCAGGGCCGCAACGAACGGGTGGTCGGTGTGCGTGTTGCCAATCTTGGCCGCACCGCCGGGGGATCCCAAAACGTCGAAGAATTCGACATTGGCCTTGTAGTACTCGGCCCACTCATCCGGGGTGTCATCCTCGTAGTAGATGGCCTCCACGGGGCACACAGGTTCACAGGCACCACAGTCAACGCATTCGTCGGGGTGGATGTAGAGCGAGCGTTCGCCTTCGTAGATACAGTCAACAGGGCATTCCTCAACACATGCCTTGTCCTTGACATCCACGCATGGCTGCGCAATTACGTACGTCACGTCCCCAACCTTCCTCAAAAGTCTAATTAGCGGCACAAAAAGCACCGATTCATTCATTATCCCCCACCACCGCCGCGCCCGCACCTCAACGAGACTTAGTATGAAGAGGTGAACACTGCACTTGAGCGCCTAGCCCGGTTTCCTCTGGGCACGCGCGTGGTCATTCGCTACAGGATCGACGCCGGACTCACTGACGCTTTGGGCGATCTTGTCGCCCGTGACGATGCCAGCTGCACCATCTCCACCCGCACCGGACCCGTTGCCATAAAGTTCGACGACGTCCAGCTGGCCAAGGCTGTTCCCCCGCCGCCGCCACGGCGCGAACGCCGCGTTCAACACTAGCTGCGGGGCAAGTGGTGGTTAGGCGGCTGCCGCGGCTGCACGCTCCGCCTCCGCCCACGCCCGCGCCTCCGCCTCCCGACGCTATCGCAGCAATGGCTAGTTTTTGGACCACGCTATCTCACTGCACATTGTCGCGCACCGCCATGGCGATAGGCTCAGCTCGCATAGCCACCTGCCTGCAAAATCCACTGACTCCGTTCCCACAATTGCGATAGCGTCTGGGAAAAGCACGCCATTGCTGCGATAGCGTCTTGGGGGTTACTTGTTGGGGCGCAGCAGCAGCCGCCAGACGAGCAAGGCCACACCAGGTGTCACCAAGGCTATGCCGTAGAGCCAGACACGGCCCTGGAGGTTGTCCGTGATCATGCCGAAGGAACCTAGCTGCATGGACAACAGCCCGGCCGTGAGGTAGGCCGCACCGCCGCAGAGCACCACAACCCAGGAGCTTTTACTCCACAGCCCCACGAACAGGCTCACCGCCGCCAAAAGCAGCAATGCTAACGCCGCGCCAATTGGTATGGCAGCCACACCGAGGTGCCACACGTGACCGTGCAATGAGGTACCCAATAATCCACTGCCAACGCCGGCCCCGGCAGCTGCCGCCAGGACAGCCCACCGGCGCGGTTGGGGTAGCGCGAGACGGGACTTTCCCGCCCTAGCTGTTGGCCCGCCCGTCGTTGCCTGTGGCCGCGGGTTGTGGCCTTCCAACGGTCCGGTCATGCTGTCTGCGCCCCGTAGACCACGGCCGGGTCAACAGCGACGAACTCTTCCACGGCCGAGATGTCCCGCCACACACCATCGGACAGTGCAAAGCGTTCCCCCGCCACAGTGATCTGTGTCCTGTGCGCCCGCATGGCTGCAATCTTGGCGGCCAGCTCGCCGCGGACAACAAGCCGGGGCATGCCCTCTTCCAACGGGCGCTCCGGACGGTCACTGACAATGGCATAGATTGCCGGCACCACCCAGCCGGGATCCGTCGACGACGGCGTCGCAGCGAGGTGCAAGGCAGCCATGGTGAGGTCATGGGCGCGCACATGATCCGGGTGCCCATAGCCGCCGTCGGCCGCGTAGGTAACAACAACAGTTGGCTGCAGGGAACGGATGGCTGTCGCCAACAGGTCGGCCGACTCTGCAAGAGGCGCCTTGGCGAAGGAACCCGGCAGCACGGTTGCGGCGGCCGTGGCCCTGCCATCGTGGCCCCACTGCATGCCCGAGTCGCGGAAGACCACCGGTCCGCTCGCTGGAGCGGTGAGGCCCTGACCCAGCCAAATATGGTCTCGAACGCCCAGGGCACGCAACGCGGCGGCCAGTTCGCGTTCACGTTCCGCAGCCAGCCCCGTGCCGTCCGGGGCTGAAGCGCTACTGCTGTGACCGGCGTCGTGCGGGCCGGCGGCAATGTCGGTCGCCTTCACTTCAAGGTGCGCCAGATCCGGCGGAATGACTTCACCGAGTTCCCCGCGCGTGCATGTCAGGAGAACCACGCGGGCGCCGGCTGCGGCAGAGGCCGCCATGGTGGCGCCTGTGACAATGGTTTCGTCGTCCGGGTGCGCGTGTACAAATAGGGCGGTTGTCGAGGGGCCCACACCGGGCAATAGGTGCGCGAGACTAGTGGCGGCGTTGTTCTCCATGCCCACCAATCTACTCGCTGGGCGCAGCGCAGACCCAATGCCTGCGCGCCGCACCTGCAGTCGCTGAGGCGCGAAAAAGCCGGCGCACCCGGGGAAAACCACGGGTGCGCCGGCTTCGTTGCCAAGACTAAACCAGGAGTGTGGCTCCGGGAATGGCGTTGAGCAGGTCCTGCGTGTACTTCTGCTGCGGGTTGTTGAAGACCTCATCCGTGGACGCGGATTCCACAATCCGGCCGTTTTGCATGACACACACCTGGTCAGCGATCTGGCGAACCACTGCCAGGTCGTGGGTAATGAACAGGTACGTCAGGCCCAGGTCCTCCTGCAGTTCGTTGAGCAGATTCAGCACCTGCGCCTGCACCAAAACATCCAGCGCAGAGACGGCCTCGTCACAAATAATGACGTCAGGGTTCAACGCCAGGGCCCGCGCAATGGCAATGCGCTGGCGCTGGCCGCCGGAGAGCTCGTTGGGGAAGCGGTGCATGGTGGCCGCAGGCATGGAAACCTGGTCCAACAGTTCCCGAACCTTCTTCTCGCGAGACTTGGCATTGCCGATCTTGTGGATCTTCAACGGCTCTTCAATGGTCCGGTAGATGTTGAGCATCGGGTCCAATGAACCGTAGGGATCCTGGAAGATGGGCTGCACCCGCCGGCGAAAATCAAAGAGCTGCTTGCCTTTGAGCGAATTCACCTCGACACCGTCAAAGAGGATGCTTCCCTCGGTGGGCGCCAACAGGCTCAACGCCATCTGTGCCACGGTGGACTTGCCCGATCCGGACTCGCCCACAATGGCCATGGTGCTGCCGCGCTTGACGGTGAAGGAGACATCGTCAACAGCCTTGAAGTGCGTGGACTTGCCCAACGCGCCACGGAGTTTGAATTCCTTGGTGAGGTTTTTAATCTCCAGAATGGTGTCGCCCTTGGCCGCAGGCTTGCGGGCCCCAGCCGCGTGGGCTGCGTGGCTGGCTTTGACCTGGGCGTCCGGCACGTCGGGAGTCACAGCTTCGATACCCTCCACGGCCGCGGCCAGCACGTCCTTGGCTTTTTGCGACTGCAGGCGGCGCGAGGACAATGACGGGGCCGAGTTGACCAGTCGCTGCGTGTACGGGTGCTTCGGGTTGCGCAGGATTTCCAGTGCCGGACCCGACTCAACCACCTGCCCCTTGTACATGACGACAACTTTTTCCGCCCGCTCGGCGGCAAGGCCAAGGTCGTGGGTGATGAGTAGCACGGCCGTGCCCAGTTCCGTGGTCATCCGGTCCAGATGGTCCAGGATTTGGCGCTGGACCGTCACATCCAAGGCCGATGTGGGCTCATCGGCAATGAGCAGGCGCGGCCGGCAGGCCAAGCCAATGGCTATCAACGCTCGTTGGCGCATACCACCGGAGAACTCGTGCGGGTACTGTTTGGCTCGGGCGGCCGCATCCGGCAAACCGGCCTCGGCGAGGACTTCCGCCACGCGCTCCTTGGCATTGCCGTCGTCGAGCCCGTTGGACCGCAGCGTCTCCTTGACCTGAAAACCAATCTTCCAGACCGGGTTCAGGTTCGACATCGGGTCCTGGGGGACCATGCCAATGGAGTTGCCTCGCAGTTCAATGATGCGCTTTTCACTGACGTTGGTGATGTCCTCACCGTCGAAAATGATCTGCCCGCCACTGACCCGGCCGTTGCTAGGCAACAGCCCGATCGCTGCCAGCGCCGTGGTGGACTTGCCCGAACCGGACTCCCCCACGATAGCTACGGTCTCACCGGGCATGATGGTCAGGTGTGCATTGCGCACGGCATTGACGGGCCCATTCTGCGTGTCAAAGGTGATGGCCAGATCCCGTATTTCAAGAAGCGGCGCATCGTCGTTGCGGGCAGACGAGGATTTCACGGGCGTACCTTTTCCATTAACTGACATGCCGTCACCGCTTCCTTGCTTTGGGATCCAGGGCATCGCGGAGGGCATCCCCGAGCATAATGAAGCTCAACACCGTGATGGACAACGCCACGGCGGGCCACAACAGCACCCCGGGGTTGTTACGTACCTGCGGCTGCGCAGCCGAAATGTCATTGCCCCAGGACATGACTGACTGTGGCAAGCCAAGGCCCAGGAAGGACAGTGTCGCCTCGGCCACAATGAAGGTACCCAGGGAGATGCTCGCAACAACAATCACCGGTGCCAGCGAGTTCGGGAGCACGTGTTTGACCAACGCCCGGAAGGGAGTCAGGCCAAGCGCCATGGATGCTGTGACGAAGTCGGCGTTACGGTTCGCAAGGACGGCACCTCGGGTGATGCGGGCAATCTGCGGCCAACCAAAGGCCACCAGGGCCACCACCACTGTCCAGACACTCCTGTTGTCGCGGAAGGCGGGGAGCTGGTTGATGACAATGGCACCAAGGATCAGGGGCAAGGCGAAGAAGATATCCCCGAGACGGGCCAGGATGGCATCGAGCCATCCGCCGTAGAAGCCAGCAAGAGCCCCCATGACGCCGCCAATGACCAGCACACCGATGGTGGTGAAGATGCCCACCATGAGCGAGGCACGCGTGCCATAGATCATGCGTGAGTAAACATCACAGCCTTGCAAGGTGAACCCGAGCGGATGCCCGGCACGGGCGCCCGCGGCTGAGTCATCAAGTGTGCAACTGGTGGGATTGACGCTGGCAAACCACTGCGGCATCACGGCCACGACCACAACCAAGACGATCAGCAGTGCCGAAATGATGAACAGCGGCTGCTTGCGCAGATTGCGCCATGCATCGGCCCAGAGACTCAACGGTGCTGCCGTCTCGTCGACCTTGTCAACGGCGGCCAGCGGGGTTTCCTCCAGCGGCGCCACAAAGTGCTCAATGAAACGGGTGGACGTTTTTCCTTGCCGGCTCGCGGGGGTTGCCCGGGCGGCAGGTTCTTTTTCAGGTGTCAGGTTCTCAGACATAGCGAATCCTTGGGTCGAGCCATGCGTACAAAAGGTCCACAACGAGGTTGGCCACAACAAACACAATGACCAAGATGCTGACAACGGCCACCACAGTGGCGCTCTCGCCCTTTTTGATGGCCTGGAAAAGCAGGTTGCCAACGCCGGGGACGTTGAAGATTCCCTCGGTGACAATGGCCCCGCCCATGAGCGCACCAAGGTCGGCGCCCAGGAACGTCACCACGGGGATCAGCGAGTTGCGCAGAATATGGACAACCACCACGCGGCGCCGGCTCAGCCCCTTGGCCGTTGCCGTGCGGACGTAGTCGGCATTCATGTTCTCGCTGATGGATGCCCGGGTCAGCCGGATCACGTAGGCAAGGGACACGAGCCCCAGGACCAACGCCGGCAAGACGAGTTCATTCCACGGTGCGCCACCGCTGACGGTGGGACGGGCCCAGCCCAGCTTGACGCCAACCACCAGCTGGAGCACAAAGCCCAGGACGAAGGTGGGGACTGCGATGACTACGAGTGAAGCTACCAGTACAGTGCTGTCAAACAGCTTGCCCTTGCGCAGGCCGGCAATGACGCCGAAGAGCACACCAAAAAAGGCTTCAAACGCCAGCGCCATGATGGCCAGGCGGGCGGTGACGGGGTAGGCGCGGCCAATGACGTCCGCGACTTCCTGGCCCGAGAAGGTTTGGCCAAGGTTCAAGGTGACAAGGTTCTTCAAATACAGGAAATATTGCACCCAAAAGGGCTGGTCCAGATTATATTGGGCCCTCAGGGCGGCTTCGACGGCGGGCGCCATCGGCTTGCCGCCGGATAGGGCGGCAATGGGATCTCCGGGGGTAGCGAAGACAAGGAAATAGACAAGCAGCGTGGCCCCGAAGAAGACGGGAATCAGCTGCAGGAAACGGCGGAGCGTAAACATGACCATTACGGCACCACCACTCCCCGGGTTCCCAATCGCAAATCGTTCATGAAATTACCTGTTCATTAGTTGACGGTACAGGGCAGCCTTCAGCGGATCGCGCGCAAGCTGCTGTACGGAAAGTAACACATATGTGTGTCATTGGGGGCAGTAAAGGGGGACCCGGCCCCCAGGGCCGGGTCCCCCTTTACAGCCACGGAAGTAAAAAACTTACTTCGCGGTAATTGCGTGGTACAACGGAACACCGTTCCAGGCGAATTCCACTGTGTTGACGTTGTTGCTCCATACACCCTGGACTGCCTGGTACCACAGGGGCACGGCTGGCATGTCCTTGAACAGGATTTCCTGGGATTCATTGAAGAGCTTGTTGCCTGCTTCAACGCTGGTGGCAGACAGTCCTTCCTTCAACTTTGCGTCAAAGGCGGGGTTGGAGTAGTTGCCGTCATTGGAACCTGCACCGGTGCCGAACAGAGGGCCCAGGAAGTTGTACAGCGACGGGTAATCTGCCTGCCAGCCGGCGCGTGAGGCACCTGTCAGCTCCTTCTTGTTGACCAGGGCGCGCATTTCCTTGAACGAGGTCACAGGGCTCAGCTCGGCCTTGATCCCCAAGTTGGTGGAAATCTGGTTGGCCATGGCCGTGATGTATTCCTTGTTGCCGGGACCATCAAGGTTGGAGGTGACGGTGAAGACCTTCCCTGCCGGCCAGGGGCTGATCGCCTCGGCCTTGGCCCAGAGGTCCTTCGCCTTGGCGGCGTCGAACTTCAGGACCTCACTGCCGGGCAGTGCCGCCTCATAGCCATCAAGCACCGGGGAAGTGAATTCCGTTGCCACCTTCTTGTTACCGTAGAAGATCTTGTCGATAATCTGCTGGCGGTCAATCGCCATGGAGATGGCCTGACGGCGCATGGTTCCGGCCTCGCCCTTGAACTCGGGCAGGTAGCTCGGGATGGTCATGTTGGCATTGCCGGCATAGGGCTGGTTGACGTTGCGGCCCTCAAAGTCCGTTGTGAAGTTCTGCAGGCCGCTCGGCGGCATATCCGACAAAACGTCCAGAGTGTCCGATTGCACACTCGTGTAGGCTGCGTCTGTGCTGGTGAAGATGGTGAAGGTCACGCCGCCGTTCTTGGCCTTGCGCGGTCCGTTGTACTTGTCATTGGGCACCAACTCAATGGAAACGTCATGCTTCCAGCCGTCGGCTGCCAACTTGTACGGGCCGTTGCCGACCGGGTTCTGGCCGAATGCCTTTGGGTCCGCAAAGGCGGACTCCGGCAGCGGGAAGAATGCCGTGTAGCCAAGGCGCAGCGGGAAGTCAGACTCGGCCTGGCCCAGCTCAACGGTGAAGGTGGTGTCATCGACAACCTTCAGGCCTTCCATGGTGTCCACGGTGGCGCCCTCCGCGGAAACCTTGTCGTAGCCCTTGATGGACTCGAAGAAGTAGCTGTTTAGCTGCTTGTTTTTGGCTGCAGCACCAAAGTTCCAGGCATCCACGAAACTCTTGGCAGTGACGGGGGTTCCGTCAGCGAACGTCTCGCCGCTCTTGACCTTGATGGTGTAATTCTGGGAATCCTTGGTCTCGATCGATTCCGCCAATTCGTTGACGGTCCTGCCGGTAACGTCATAGCTGACCAGGCCGGTGAAGATCAGGTCCATGACCTTGCCGCCACCAACTTCATTGGTGTTGGCGGGCAACAGGCCATTTTCCGGTTCCGTGTTATTGGCTGTGATGACCTTGGTGGTGTCGCCGGTTGCGGTGTTGCCGCTGTCCGTGCCGCCACCGCATGCTGACAGGGACATAGCAACGACTGCTGCCAGACCCAATGCCTTGGAAGTGCGTGAGAAACGCATTCCGCCTCCTTGATTTTTTTAATGGTTTCGAGAAGAAACAAGAGTGTTGCTAGTCAACCGGGCTCGTCATTGACCCCGGTAGTGTTCCACCTCATACTCCTCAAGGCTATCGGCAAAAAACTACCGACGAGTAATCCAGCTCACAATCGGGGCAGATCTTTACCGAGATGAAACCTTAAACGTCAACAGCCCGCCCCAGCATGTGCTGGGACGGGCTGTTTTGCAAGCGTGGATGGGCCCACAACCCCGAGGGGCCCCAAAAATCGCGTCAGCGATTTCCTGGGGAGGGGTTGGATGGGCCCACAACCCCGAGGGGCCCCAGAAATCGCGTCAGCGATTTCCTGGGGAGGGGTTGGGGACTAGTTCTTCGCGCGCGAGCGGGCGGCCTTGGCGCGCTCGGAAGCGTCCAGGATCAGCTTGCGGATGCGAACCGACTCCGGGGTAACCTCAACGCACTCGTCTTCGCGAGCAAATTCCAAGGACTCTTCCAGAGTCAGGTTGCGCGGCGGGGTCATGTTCTCGAAGGTGTCCGAGGAAGCTGCACGCATGTTGGTGAGCTGCTTTTCCCTGGTGATGTTTACATCCATGTCATCGGCGCGTGAGTTCTCGCCAACGATCATGCCCTCGTATACCTCGGAGGTGGGCTGCACGAAGAAGTTCATGCGTTCCTGGAGCTTGATCATCGCGAACGGGGTGACCACGCCAGAGCGGTCAGCCACGATCGAACCGTTAGTGCGGTACTCGATGGGGCCGGCCCACGGCTCGTAGCCTTCGGAGATGGAGGCTGCGATACCGGCGCCGCGGGTGTCGGTCATGAAGCGGGTGCGGAAACCGATCAGGCCACGGGCCGGAACGATGAATTCCATACGGCACCAGCCGGTGCCGTGGTTGGCCATGTTGGTCATGCGGCCCTTACGGGCAGCCATCAACTGAGTCACGGAGCCCAAGTATTCCTCGGGTACGTCGATGGTCATGTGTTCCATCGGCTCGTGGGTCTTGCCGTCGATCTGCTTGGTCACAACCTGCGGCTTGCCAACTGTCAGCTCGAAGCCTTCGCGACGCATCTGCTCAACGAGGATGGACAGAGCCAATTCGCCACGGCCCTGAACTTCCCAAGCGTCGGGACGCTCGGTGGGGAGAACGTTCAAGGAAACGTTACCGACGAGTTCCTTGTCCAGACGATCCTTGACCTGGCGTGCGGTGACCTTGTGGCCCTTGACGCGGCCGGCGATCGGCGAGGTGTTGATACCGATGGTCATGGAGATGGCCGGCGGGTCAACGGTGATCAGCGGCAGCGGCTGCGGGTTTTCCAAGTCGGTCAGAGTCTCACCAATGGTGATGTCCTCGATACCGGCAACAGCAACAATTTCGCCGGGGCCAGCGGACTCGGCCGGAACACGGGTCAGAGCCTGGGTAGCCAGCAGTTCGGTGATCTTGACAGGCTTGACGGTGCCATCAGCGCGGCACCACGCAACGGTCTGGCCCTTGCGCAGGGTGCCGTTGAAGATACGCAGCAGAGCCAAACGGCCCAGGAACGGGGAAGCGTCCAAGTTGGTGACGTGCGCCTGCAGGACACCTTCCGGGTTGTACTTCGGGGCCGGAATGTGGTCAATGATGGTCTTGAACAGGGGTTCAAGGTCCTCATTGTCCGGTGCCGTGCCGTTCTCGGGCTGCACGGTGGAGGCGCGGCCCAACTTGCCGGATGCGTAAACAACCGGAACGTTCAGAACGGCGTCGAGGTCCAAGTCCGGAACTTCGTCAGCCATGTCGGAGGCCAGACCCAGGAGCAGGTCCATGGACTCGGCAACGACCTCGTCGATGCGAGCATCGGGGCGGTCGGTCTTGTTGACCAAAAGGATGACCGGGAGCTTTGCGGCGAGTGCCTTACGCAGCACAAAGCGGGTCTGGGGCAGGGGGCCCTCGGAAGCGTCAACGAGGAGCACAACGCCGTCAACCATTGACAGACCGCGCTCAACCTCGCCACCGAAGTCAGCGTGGCCGGGGGTGTCGATGACGTTGATGGTCATGACCTGGCCGTCAGCGGAAGGACCGTTGTAGGCCACAGTGGTGTTCTTGGCCAAAATGGTGATGCCCTTTTCGCGCTCAAGGTCACCGGAGTCCATGACACGCTCTGCAACGACGCCGTGATCGGCAAAGGAGTGCGTCTGCTTGAGCATGGCGTCAACCAAGGTGGTCTTACCGTGGTCAACGTGCGCCACAATGGCGACATTGCGCAGGTCAGTGCGCGAAGCAGTGTTCAGAGAAGTGTCATTCATGCGTTAAGACTCGTTTCAGTTGGGCCCGGCTGCAGGCCCGGAAGGGGCTAAAGCAGAAAGTCACATTGATGGTTGGCCGTGAAGAATCGGCAGATAACACCATTCTAGTCGCACTGACAAATACGGCCTAGTCACTGTATCTCATGTTGGACGCATTTTTTCCCGTGATTGGCTGCTTGCTCCCTGCCAGCAACTGATTCACTGCGGATTTACGCCAGAAAAGTACGACGGCGAACGCCGCCTTGAGTGATGAAACTCACCCAACGCTGTGGTCACCGCGCAGCTCAGCTGCGGCTTTTGAGTAAAAGCGGACCCTATTTCTTGAACGCACGCGGGATGCCGCGGAATGCTGCGCTGACGCAGGCGCCAGCATCCTGGGTGTCCTCAAGGGTGGTGAGGGTTAGCTGGCCGTCCGCCTGCAGGGGCAAGGCTGCCAGCTGACGTGAGCCATCGGCGTTGACCTTCACGTTGGCTACGGCAGTGTCCTCATCCAGTTGATGGTGGCGCACAGTGACCAGCCCGCCGTCCATGCTGTGCGCTTCGGCAGCTAGACCGTTCACGGTTTGCTCAAGAAAATCGCTGATGCCCATGTCCGCGCGCAGCGGCAGACACAAGTACTGGCTCAGCGGCCGCAACAGGATTGCTGCCTTGCCATGGGGCGAGCTGACAACGTAGGCGGGCAATGACGAGGTGGCGCCATAGCGTGTGGCCTCGAACCACTCTGTGGCTGTGGAGAGAATAACTGAGAGGACAAGGGAGCCGTCGCGCAGGTGGATGCCCGCGCCGTCAGCTTCTGCCATGTCACGCACGTGCAGAGTCGCCAAACCTGCACGGACCAAGTCGCTGTCCTCGGGCTGCTCGGCCAGAACCAGGACCTTGCGGCTCAATTCGGCACTGGGCCCCGGACCAAAGGAAAGCAAGGCCAGGACTTCGTGGCTGGTGACGCGCAAGGCGCTATCGGGGATTGTTTCGGCGTTCATGGACTCTGCTTTCCTTGGCGCTGCTGAGCCGGGCTCTGCGGTAGCCGAGCTACTTGATGTACGACCATTCGGCAATGCTTTGCCAGGGGCCAATCGCCAATGGCGAATACGCCACCCCTGAGACGTGCTTTCCCGTGGCGCTCAGGGCGGTGCGTTGGAAGAGGGGTAGGCCGTAGGCTGCCTCAGTCGCTAGCTTGTCGATCTGCATTTTCAACGCATTTTGTTTGGCGTCATCCGGGTTCACCGCAAGCTGCTCGGAAAGTTGGTCGACCACAGTGTTCGAGAAGTTATTGAGGTTGGAGACTGCTCCGGTCCTAAAGACCTGAGGCACCTGGACAGAACCGGTGGGGTTGCTGGTCCACCCGTAAAGGGCCACATCGAAGGCGCCGTCTTTCAGGGCAGCAAGCCACTGCTTGGAGTCTTTGCCAGCATCGGTAACACTGAATCCCGCCAGCTTGGCTGAAGCTGCAATCAAGGAGTACTCCTTGACGCGGTCAGGATCGTCCTTGTTGTACAGGATGCGCACTGTGGGTTTGGCACCTGCCAGAAGATCCTTGGCCGTAGCCACATCCACGGAGGCAAAATCCTTGGTGCCATTGCTGCCAACAGATTCCTTGTAAGGAACCTGTGCAGGGTTGAACACAAGTGAATTCAACACCTCAGCGTTGGCGTCAAGCGGCTTGGCCACTTGATTCACAATCTCCTGGCGCGGCACCGTGTGTAGGAATGCCGTGCGCAAATCTGGTGGCGATAGAACACCCTTGAAATTCAACACCAGCTGGTCAAAACCCAGTCCTAGCCCTTGCTGAATTTGCACCCCGGCAGAGTTCAAGGCCGTCAGGGTGCTGAGCCGTTCCTCGCTCACGGCGGGAGAAACCACATCGGCAGTCCCTGCCTTAAGCGCGGCTATCTGCTTGTCAGAATCGTTTTCATAGTTAACGGTCACGGTGTCCAGCTTGGGCACAGTCCCCCACGCGTAGTCTGCGTTGCGGGTGAGGACCAGTTCCTTATCCGCAGTGATGCCCTTGACCAGGTACGGCCCGTTGGATAGCGCCAATGTGGGATCAGGCATGGTTTTGCTGTCAAAGCCTGTGTTCCAAAAATCTGCTACCTTGCGCAGGGCGGGGTCGGCCGGGACGGGTTTTGCGGGGTCGCCCTTCGGCGCGGCCTGCAGCAGAGCACTTAGTGCCTCGGCGTCTTTCAGCCCCGAACGGACTGCCACAATGTGGGCCGGTACGCCAACAGTGGATCCGAGGGCCGTTTCCCAGTCTGAAAACGGTGTGGTGTAGGTCAGGGTCAGTGACAGTCCATCGTCGCCGATGACAGGAAGCTCCGTCTTGGCCAGACCGGTAGCGTCACCGGCGGCATGGAAATACGCCGTCCCCGCCGTTACGGCGAAGTCCTTATTCAAGGTGGCGTCGTTGAAGTACCCCGACGCCGCCGCCCACTGCAGAAGCAGGTCATGAGCAGTTACCGGGGCACCGTCAGACCATTGAACGCCGGTTTTGATGGTGTATTTGATGGTCAGCGGATTGTCCTTGACCTTCTCATACTTGCCAAACTGCTCATTCTTGATGACCTTCAGATCACTGCCCACGGAGTTGAATCCTGAGTGTGTGGCAGCGGCAATCCGGGTGTTTGTCAGGGTGCTGCCTGCGACGCTGGTGGCGTTGAACGAGGTGAAGGGGGAGCCCTCAAGAACAGTGGCATTCCCACCAACAGTTGCTGTTGGGGATGCCGTGGTCTCGTTGGGCTCTGGCGGCGTGCCAGTGCATGCCGCCAAGGACAACGCAAGTGCCGCGGCCGTAGCCAGTACTTTGGAAATGCGTCCGGGCCGCATTCCACCTCCAGGTTCTTCGCTTCAAAAATGGGCTCTACGGGAAATCAGTGGCGGCGCGCCAGTCCCGAGATCAATCCTGTTTGTTACAGTACCGCAGCGCCTTGTGCGTGGCCTGAGGATTGACCTGAACTATCGGATAAATGTGAGCATTGGCTCATGGCGGGGCGCCGTCGGCTTGTGCAGGCGCCCGGGGTGAGAATCAGTAGCCCGTGCCGCCGTCAAGACATTCGCGCAGCAGGTCCACATGCCCCAGGTGGCGGGCATACTCCTCGATCATGTGAGTGTAGACCCAGCGCAGGTTCAGCTGCTGTCCGTGCCGACGCGCGGGCAGAGGCGCCTCGAGGTCAATGACGGCGGTGGCCAGCGCCCGGACATTGGTGAGTTCCTCCGTGTAGGCTGCCACATCGGCAAGTGCCGCCGCTTCGGTGTAGCCGTTGAAGTCGGCGTCGGGGTCCACAGCCTTGTAGCGGGCAGTTTGCGCGCTTCCGGCCACCACATTGGAAAACCAGTACCGTTCCACATCGGTCAGGTGGCGAACTATCCCGGCGATCGTCATGCTCGACGGCGGCACGGCTGCCCGGCACAGCTGGCTCGCCGTCAGGCCACCGACCTTGATTGGCAACGTGGAACGGTAGAACTCCAGCCAGGCCTCGAGGGACTCCCGCTCCCCTGCCATGAACGGCGGGCCTGTTCTGGTGTCCGGCAGTTCCGGTGTGCGTTCCTCGGCGATGTCCATGGCTCAACTTTTCCACACCCCGGGCCGAACGGGGAGATGCTGTTGTGGCGATTTACGCTATTGGACCCGGATCCGCTGGCAAGCACTGGCCAAGACAGGCAGGGGACGGCAGAATGGCCGAATGAGTTCACGAATTGAAAACTTCTCCATTGACTCAACAAGACCGGCTGAAACCGCACAGTTCTGGGCGGAGGCGCTGGGCTGGCGGATCGTCGAAGATGACGATGATGACGGCGACGAGGTGGCCCTGCAACCGCCCGTTGGCAGCCCAGAAGCCGGCGTCCTTCCTGACATTTTGTTTCTGCGCGTGCCCGAGACCAAGTCCGTCAAGAACCGACTGCACCTTGACCTACGCCCGGACAACCAGGCCGCCGAGGTGGCCCGACTGGAGGCGCTGGGCGCCAGAACAGTTGATATTGGACAGGGCGCCGACGTCAC
Source organism: Arthrobacter sp. TMN-49 (assembly GCF_054511095.1). NCBI lineage: Bacteria > Bacillati > Actinomycetota > Actinomycetes > Micrococcales > Micrococcaceae > Arthrobacter > Arthrobacter sp. TMN-49. Next base: position 30,862 of record NZ_JBTNDH010000034.1, read on the forward strand.
GTGGGTGGTCATGGCAGACCCGGAAGGCAATGAGTTCTGCGTGCTGCGAACTCTGACGGACGCGGAACTTGCCGCACAATAGCCTGTGGATAACCTTCGGCACGAAATCCGGATCGCTGGAAGAATTGGTTCATGGGAATCAGATACTTTGCGCTTCCGGTGCCGGCTCAAATGGTCAACATTGCACGCATCAATCCACGGGCGTTCCTGTCCGACCGCCACTTTTGGGCTTCCTGGTCCGATCCTCCGGACCGGCCCGAGGGTCTCTATCTGGACAAGGCCTGGCGGGACTTGCAGTGGCTGTTGGGTGAATCGGAGCCGCCCAGGGCCTCGTATGAGCTCGTCAGTGGCGATGTGGAAATGACCGACTGCGGGTGGATTCCCTTTGACCGGGTACTGTCCGCCGGACAAGTCCGCAGGGTGGCCGAGGACCTGGCCTTGGTCGACTTAGGTGTGCTCTATCAGCTCCGCCTGCCGCGCGAGTCCCCCGACTGGGCGGCGATCATGGACGGTAGGCGTGAGTATGTGAAGTCCTACCTGGAGGCGGCGAGGAAATTCACGGCACAACTTGCTGGGCTAGGCCTCGGGCTGATCTACTCCATCGGCTGAGGGGACAGCAATGCCCGAAACTCCACCAGATTCGCCAGCCGAACGCCCCTTTGCTCGTCGTCAACGACTTCGAGGGTAACGTCCCGGCACTCTCACCCGATCCCCTGCATATCATGAGAATCAGCCGTACCCCGATGAGAACCAGCAACCAGATTTTGCCCACATCCAACAATCACAGATCCGCGCCTACCGTGAGGCTGCCACCGCATCGGCCCAGGCACATGGGCCGACCCGGGCCTCCCAAGGACGGGTGGTGATTCCGATAGATTCGGCTTCGGCGAAGCAGCGGGAAAAATACCAGAGATACGTCGACGAACGCACTCGCCGCACCAAAGCGCCGCAGGGCCCAGAGCGCATACTGTTCGCTCCGGATCTCATCGGCACCAGCGAGCAGATCGCCGAGCAGCTGTACGCACACGCGGGGTTCCAGGAGGTGGATGAAGTGGCGTTCGCGCTGCCCTTCAGCTTCCACCATGAGGACTACGTGCAGATTCTTACAGACATCGCCACCAAGTTGGGCCCGGCCCTCGACTGGATCCCGGCCAAGTGCTGGGCCCCAACCGGACACCAGCGATCTGGCCGACTTTCCGTGAGTGTGCAGCTGATGTAGCAGTGGCTAGTTTTTCAGCCAGCACGAGCGCTTCATGGGCATGCGCCACATGTGCCACTAACCTAGAGCGGCAGCCTCTACGCCGGCCACGGAACGTAGTGGGCTCGACCTTCCCAAGAGCCGTGCTCAGACAATGGCCTGAAGCGCAGCGTCGTAAATTCGTGGTGGAAATCTTTGCGGTCGCGTTCAGACATGGCTTCAGTATGGCGGCGAGCAGCCTCACCATCATCGCGGCCAAACACCATCCCTGTCATCGCTCGGGTACTGGTCCAAATCGAGAAAGTTGAAATTGTCCGCGGCAGACGGATGGCCGCCATGGCGAGTGCTGATTCGGGATGGTCGCGGATCTGACGTTCGACGGGGCGGCCCCAGTGGATAAACCGGGGCAGTTCGAGCAGACGCATACGGGCCAATGTCACGGCAACCACAGGTTCATCAAGTTCTGAGCGCTCGGCCACATCTGGCAATCCGGCCAGCTCGCGCACTTCACCCCAACGGCGCAAGAACTTGAGCCTGACATGCCAGCCCTCGTTCAGCTTCCGGCCAAAAGGGTGCCGGGCGAGAAAGTCAATAAGGGCGGCCTCATCCTCCCACTCCGCGAACACGGCTATTCGCTGTAGCTGCATCCGGCGAAGGGAGATCACGGCTGCCCCCAGCTGCATCCCGGCGAGCACTTCAATGTGGCGCAGGCCGGGGGCCTTTGGCGGCCGCAAAAGCCCGCCCGTTGCCCTGAGCAGTGGCATGTGTGCGAGGTGGAACGAGTAAAAGCTCATACAACCGCCGCGCGCATCGGGTTCATCATCTTCTGATCCTCACAGCGGTGACGCCAGTACGTCAAATGGTGGCGGACAAGGCCCAAACACGACTGGAGAGGGGCCCGAACAGGTTTTGGACCACAGGAAACAATGGAACGCACCGCCATAAGGCGCAGCGCGTTCCGTCGCCAAATAAACCTCGGAAACATGGAGCCATGCTCCTGGCTGATCAACCACTACGCGCCGCAGGATTCGAATCTATTGAACGGGTCGACAGTCACAGGTTTTCCCAAACAAGGGCACAGTCAGATACGAAGGTAGCTATAAAGTGAGCGTTGGCACCGCGGTGATTGCCCCCCACTACGATATTTTCGCTGCTGCGAGCAACTCCCCTGAATCACTGATCTTCAAAGCCGACAGCAGTCGATGGACCGAGGAGATCTTTACAGATTAGAGTCCGGATTTTCACCTGACACACAGAAGAAGCCGCAGAGGTGGACTCTGCGGCTTCTTTGTTACTGGATCTCTTTACTGCCCTGGTTTGTCCAGAAAACTGGGCCTGCCCTGTACATGTTGATCAGGGTAGACAGCCTTGTGGGCTGCGAGATCCCTGATGTTCTTCTGCACCGCCACGACTGCGAACAAGCTCATGGCGAAACCGATGCCGTAGAACCCCTTCTCGCTCAACAGCAACTCGGCATTCCAGAGACCTATCGCCAGCAACAACAGTGACGCAAGCAGCGCAAACCAGGCGATCCCGAGGTAAATGGCCGTCACGGGGATTTCCTCGGACTTATCGCGGACAGCCTTCTGGAGAGACACCGCCGCGAAGAGCCCGAACAGAAACACTGTGAGATAAAACCCCTTCTCATTCAGCTCCATTTTCGCGTTCCATAGGCCTATGAAGTAGACCCCCATTCCTAGCCCCAAAGAAATCCAGGAAGCCCCCACAAAAGCACCTGTCGGTTTTCCTAGCTGATTCGTCGCACTCATGATTCCTACCCCACCAAGTTAATTACTCCATCGAATATTGTATTTGGTATCAGCATAGGCGATCTACCGTCCAATGGCCGTATCGGCCCAGTCCTCAAAAACCCTGGGAACGCTAGAAGCCCGGCATCGTTATAGATGCCGGGCTTCTCTTGTGTCGAGAGGTTATCCTGATGCCCTCAGTATGCGGAGTGGCTCCAGGGAGACACTTCAGGCATTCAAACGAACAATCACGCGATCCTGGAACACGTCGAGGAACAACTCAGACGTAACACAAACTGCCCAATAGTACGGTGGTTCGTGTTATTTTCAGTCAGAAAAGCTCGAGAAATCAACGATTTAGACGTTGAAGCGGAACTCCACCACGTCACCGTCGTGCATGACGTATTCCTTGCCTTCGATGCGGACCTTGCCCTTGGCCTTGGCCTCGTGCATGGAACCGGCCTCAATGAGGTCATCGAAGTGGACAACTTCCGCCTTGATGAAACCGCGCTGGAAGTCGGTGTGGATGACACCGGCCGCCTGGGGTGCAGTGGCACCCTGCGGGATGGTCCAGGCGCGTGTTTCCTTCGGACCTGCCGTGAGGTAAGTCTGCAGCCCGAGCGTGTGGAAGCCTACGCGTGCCAACTGGTCCATGCCGGACTCTGACTGTCCGCTCATCTCCAACATTTCGCGGGCCTCTTCCTCGTCGAGTTCAACGAGGTCGGCCTCCAGCTTGGCGTCCAAGAAGATCGCGTCGGCCGGAGTTACCAGCGCGCGCAGCTCTTCCTGACGCTCCGGGTTGCCCAGCACTGCGTCATCAACGTTGAACACGTAGATGAACGGCTTGGCCGTGAGCAGCGCCAATTCCTTCAGGTGTTCCATCTCCAGCTTGTCGCTCTTGACGGAGGAGAAAATGGTGTCGCCGCGTTCTAGAACCTTCTGGGCGGCCAGAATGGCGTTGAGCTCGGCCGCGTCCTTCTGCTTGAGCTTGACAGCTTTTTCAATGCGCGGGATGGCCTTTTCAACCGTCTGCATGTCCGCCAGAATCAGCTCGGTGTTGATGGTCTCCATGTCGGAGCTGGGATCAACCTTGCCGTCCACGTGGATAACATCGGGGTCATCAAAGACGCGGATGACCTGGGCAATGGCCTCAGCCTCGCGGATGTTGGCCAGGAACTTGTTGCCAAGGCCTTCACCTTCCGAGGCGCCCTTGACGATGCCTGCAATGTCCACGAAGGACACCACTGCGGGCAACAGCCGCTGGGATCCGAAGATCGTCGCGAGCTTTGCCAAGCGGGGATCGGGCAGGCTGACAACGCCAACATTGGGCTCAATGGTCGCGAACGGGTAGTTCGCTGCGAGCACGTTGTTGCGTGTCAGTGCGTTGAAAAGGGTTGATTTGCCGACGTTGGGCAGTCCGACGATGCCAATAGTAAGAGCCACGGGACAAGCTTACCGGCCGGGGCCCATTTCTGCTTACGTGCGGCACGTACGACAGACGCCGGGGGGGGGGGGGGGGGGGGGGGGGGGGGGGGGGGGGGGGGGGGGGGGGGGGGGAGGAGGG
>NZ_JBTNDH010000035.1:0-34444 GCF_054511095.1 Arthrobacter sp. TMN-49
GCAGACGTGGTGTTCCACGCAGACCGCGGCGCGCAATTCACCTCGACACAGCTATGGGAAGCCTCAAAGGAATTAGGGATCCTGCAATCTGTCGGACGCACGGGGGTGTGCCTGATAATGCCGCCATGGAAAGTTTTTTCTCACCGCTTCAAAAGAACGTGCTAAACCAAAAACGCTGGGAAACCCGCGAAGAACTACGCCTAGCCATCGTGGTCTGGATCGAGAAAACCTACCATCGCCAGCGCCGCCAACGACGCCTCGGCAAGCTAACACCAATCGAGTTTGAGACAATAAACAAGACCACTCAACCGGTCACCAAAATTTCAGCCCAACCTGTCAACTAAACCCTGGTCAGACCCGTCCGAATGAACCACCGTTCCTGTTGGGTGGCGTGTGCGCACCGCGTTCTCTAATGAGCTCACCGCCAACTTGAATTTCATCCGTGAGTCCATGGAGTAACCGACGATTCGTCCGGAGTACACGTCTTTGACCGCGCAGAGGTAGAGCCTGCCTGCCTTGGTGGGCTGCTCGGTGATGTCAGTCAGCCACAGCTCGTTGGCCTTGCTGGCCGTGAAATCTCGTTCGACGAGATCATCATGGACGGGAGGGCCTGGCTTGCGATTCAGGCCCCGCTTCTTGGCAAAGACAGACCAGATACCTTGAAAACTGCAGAGGCACTGGACCCTGTTCTCGCCGGCGATGATACCTTGTGCCGGGAGTTCATCGGCGATGAACCGGTACCCGAACGCGTGGTCGTCCGTATGGACATCGGGATCACCATCGGGATCAATGCCGATTGTTGGAGAAACACATCTATATCAGTGTCCTGCGGCCCCACTAGACCGTTAGAACCTTAAGCTCACTCTCGTTCCGTCAACCAGATTGCATGGTCCATGTGCGTGACTGTCTTTCCCAAATTCGTCCGTCGATGTACCTCCAGCACCACAGTTCTGGCCAATTTGGAATTGACAAGCACGTCCAAATTCTCAGCGTCGGCGACACGTTGGACCGCATGTATGATCCACGTGTCGGGCTTGGTATCCGGGTACCCCATCAGCATCCCGAAGTAGTTGTGCGTGACTGATCCCAACCCGTGAACATCAAGGTAGGCATCTCTCTGGGCCTGGTTCTGATGGTCGTACTGCTCGTACGTATACGCCCCAAGCTGAACGAGGCGGGTGGCGGCTTCCAAGACCGCAGACGCCTTGCTCCTGCCGTTCGTAACCCCGTGGCCAAGAACGTCCTCTATGTCGGTTTCCGAGAGCTTGAGCAGTTCACGGAGATCAAGGCCGGCCTCCGGATATTCTACTTTGAACACAAGCAACCGCGGTAGAAGTCCCTTGCCGCGCTTGGTCTCGTAGACCATTTGTTTCGAATAGACAGCGTCTACAAGCGCCATCCCGAGCTGTCCCTCCCAACCCGTCTTGTAGACCTCAAACTTTTCGCTCGGAATTGTCCTGACATCGCGCTCAAACGCGTCCATGAGTTGATTCATTGCCAATCCTTCAGTTGCTAGTCCCCATCGGAAAAGAAGACACTCTAAGAAGTGTTTGCCTGATGCTCAGAGACTAGTAGCAAATTCCCGATCTCACCCCAGCATACTGAAGGCTCGCTCTCCTGGGCCACGCGCACCGAGCAGCACCTGTGACGGTAAACGGCACGAAGTGGGCTGCTTAGGACTTTTCGGACAGCGGAATAGTCCTAAGCAGCCCACGGCTTGATTTCCTCGACCTTGATACGCAGCGCAGACGAACCATCAGTAGCCGAGACCCCCGGCATAGCAGTCCACGGAGAAGATGCGCAGGGCAGAACCGACCCACCGAAAACCTAGCCCCGAAAGTTCAGGGCCAAGACCAGTCCAATCCAGTCAGCAGCGAGCTCTCGAATTCGAACCGAAATAGTGAGTGGCCGAGAACCCGCGACATTCGAACCGAAACAGCTTGTGCAGAACGCTCAGAATTACAACCTCATGTAAATACCAACGAAAACTAACGCCGCAGGTCAGAGCATATTGAGTACTCAAAACCCCTCGTTAGTTATCAACGTTCATTAGCCCCGCTTGATCTACAAAGGGCCATTTTGAGTTGCCAATGGTCTGTTTTGACCTTTTTCTATATGGCGCTATTGGAACAACGAGTGATACTAAATACTCTCCACTTTGCACTGATTGGGATGAGTTTTGTATGACGTGGTGGGAATTCCAGACCGACTGCCGCATGACCCCGAGCGTGTCCGGTCAACTGGCGCATCTTGCTTGTCATTTTCCTCTTGATCCATCACATTCAGCCTGCAAGTTGTTACGTTCGCGGACCCGATCCTCAGCGCCCCGACGCGCGTTCCCGTTAGTGTGCACGCCTCACACTGGACATGGACTTGTTGCAGCCCTCGATGGAACCGGCGATGCCGCCTACGACGACATCACCGCTAAGACTGCGGCATGATTCCCGGGACGGTTCAATTACCCAAACATCCAAATTGGTCACCTTCAATGATGTCAGGTGGCCTCATTTTCACTTAGCGATTGTGGCCCTATTTTCGGCTGGCGTTAACACTCGGCGTCGGACCCACCACTGGTCATCAAGGACCATGAGGCAGTCCCACCGGGCGATCAGCAAGGAAGGCCCGGCAGTCCTGCGCCCGTCGTTCTACCAATCATTATCCGTAGCACGGAGCATGGATCCGCAACTTGCCGCTTTCTGCTACCAATTGATAACCGAACACGGACATTGCTGTACCCTGCCGTCATTGCCGTTGCGAGGAAGCTGGGAGAGCGCACCTTGGAAAACCCTCACCACAGGTGAACTCTACGAGCCACTCAACCTCGAACGCAACCCATCATCCGAAGAAGAGCCGCGAAGGAAATCATCTCCAGAAAATACACCGTGTCAACGCCCTACGTGTCAGGGTTGGGTGCGGCCAGTCCTCCATGAGAAGGGCTGTTTCTTAAACCGCCTTGCCTGCCATTAGCGCCAGCAGTACGCGCCGTATTACACCCCGGAGCTTCTCAAAAAGTTTGTTGTCTCCCAAGTTATTGCGGAAATCCTCGACCAGAATGACCAGAAAACTCCGGCTGATGACATCCTCTAACTGACAGTGTGTAAAGCTATCCGACCGGATTGCATACAAATTCGCCGCTCATACGACCTGGCCGCGTGACTGGCGCAAATTGGGCGGCGGGCGTAGATTCAGAGCGGTTGACCCGGGTCAACAACGCCGTCCACAAGACGTTGATTCACGTGTTCCTTGACGACCCAAGCTGCAGCAGCAGTCGGCGTTATCGCTTCAAAAACGCCAATAATGGGTTCGTACCCAGCGGTTTCATAGACGCTCGTTTCGCCGTGTCCGAAGCCTAAAACAACCTCGACACCGTGCTTAACTAATTCCTTCGCCGCATCCAATATCCTGCAGCAATACTCTTCTTGGAGCGGTCGGTCTGAGCTGACACCACCTCTGTACACGATAAGGACATCGGTTGCGCGCCGACCTAGATCTCCGTTTTCAAGGAGATCCTCCAAATACTCCGCGTACGGCTGCCCAGGATTCTGGGCCTGTCGTTCCGACAGTACGACTCTGTCGTTGACAACCCTCAGCTGACCACCGGCACGAGCCAACGTCTGACTAACGTCAGAATGGGTCTCTGCTCTTGGGCTGTAGGGGCCGACGGTTCGTACCGTAATCGGATCAGTTTCTAGATCGACAAATCCCCAGTCATCCGCGGTGTTATAGAGCGGGTCATAGCTACTCGTAATGCCAAAGATGTTGTGAGCAAGTTCTTGCACCGCGCCATTGAAACTGCGTCGTGCATCCAGCTCAGGCTCCGTTGTGCTCTCATCAGATAAATGGAAGGCGATCCATTGCTCTGTCTGAGCCGTAGTCCACCAGAAAAAGTCAGATGAGCCGCCAGCGTGGTCTACCCCAACGCGGTAGCGTAGCCTTCGCCCGAAAAGCTGCAGGAGACCACGATCCTGGATTATGCAGCGTCTGTCAATCGGGTTCTGTATGAGATCGAGGTGTCTATTTGGGCGATCAACTGGCCAATCAATCTTGGACCCAATCCAGTCGTCAGCGCCTGAGAGCACACGCATTTCCAGCTGAATAGCCCATGGCCACCCACCCACAGACAGACCAATTTCTTTGACCACATTGGCTTCGACTGAAGAGATGGCTTCGATTCCAGAACCATCATAGAACCCTAGTACCAGTTGTAGGCCCTGGCCATGCCTTCGTTTCTGGACGCCCTCCGGCAGCTCTCTGAATGCGATTATCTCTGCGGCGAGAAGGGCACGTCCCGCCTGGCGCTTTTGCGCGTAGTCAGCATCTGACGACGGAGTCGCGGTGAGTCGGTGAGCGGTCTCCACAACGCAGCTGGCTATCGAGTATGCAGGGCCGTTCATCGATATACTCATAACTATTAATCTTACCAAGGTGAGGCTAATCGCACCTTTAAGACCTTGGGCTCGTTACGAAGCTGGGTTCACTTGTTTGGTTTTACGCGTCCCAGAAAGCGAAACTCACAGTGCCGTCGACACTGACTGCGGCTGTCCGGGACATGGGCATCAGCTATGTCCGAGAAGTCATCATGGGACGCTCCCGCGGCGACTGGACTTTACATGACGAGATGCAACTCTTGGCGGAAGCCATCATCAACAGTTTCGATGGCAACGTCCATATTGGGAACTTGAACTACGACACACTTTTGCTCTCAGCGCCGAAGGCAGCTGGCCCCGTTGTCACATATGGGCCACGGTTACAACCGATTCTCAATAACGGTAAAAGACGAAGATTCACCAGATGACGATGGAACTACTTATGAAGTCTCCAGGCTCCAGACCACTGTCAGCTTCCCCACGGGAGACAATTACAGGGTCAGACTGCCGCATATTCATGGTAGCTGGCTTACTGGCGCAGCTCCGAGACGGATCTACATTTCAAGGCTCCGGTCGATGCACTCCGAAACCAACAGATGTGGGCTGCCCTTCGAGAAGGACACCCAGAATGGCGACACCACCAGCCAAACAGACTAGAGGCCGCCTATAGGTATCTGGCACGAGAGGTTCCCGAAGCCCTGGCCTGCCTCCGGGCAATACCTAGCTCTGCGTGACTGCCGCGTCACATCAACGAGAACCACCGCTGATGGCAGCCGCTAAGTCAAAGTTGAAAGTGAACAGCCACCTGGCTGCCATAACCCTGTCATTTGCCGCCGCCGAGTGTCCAAGAAGCTGTGCGGGCGATCGTTGTAGTCTGACTCGAAGAACCTACTACCACTCCATTTCGTTGGATCTGGGATTCCGTCGCCCATAGGATCTCCGGATGCTCCGCAACTCGCAGCTCTTTCAAGGCCTCTAGTTGTTGCGGAGAAGGCAGCAGCTCAAAGATATCGGCGATCAGTATCTCCTTACTTCGCGCCCACTCACTGAATCTCATAGGTTCGTAGTGACGTCGAATCCGGTCATATCGCACAGATCGGAACTCTTGCTCAGGCAGAATCCCTGACGCAACCAGTTCTTCATAGAACTCGCGCCATCCGTCGGTCTCTCGCCCAATGCCTTTCTCGAACCACCGAATGAACGCGAGCAGATGCTTTCCCTTCACTCGAACTCGTAGATCTTGATCGCTGATCTGATCTGGTGCAAGGAGCTCATCGTCACGAACATCGAGTTGAGTACGCATCCCCAAGGAGGATGGGTGGAACTTGTAGACTCCTCCCACCGGCTGGAACTGCTCGAACCGCTTGCCTTTAATCAGCATGTATTCGTTGTCGACCCTAATTCGGTACAGGTACGAGATCGAGACTCGAACTCGACAACGCCATGTTTGCAGCGAATACATTATGATCCTGAACGATCGAGCATTCGCAATGGCAGCATCAATGAGTGGGATCAGAAAACCCACAGCTGCTCCAGCCGGGATGGTGAACCAGCCGCTACTGACGCCAACGAAGGATGCAGTAACCACCGAAGCAATGACCCCAACAAGGTATATGACTACACGGGCCACTGAGATTCTCTCAATCTTTCTTGTGCGGACAAGTTCTCACTCTGATCTATTTGATTGTGATTTGAACGAACTTCAACCAAACGTTTGACGGTCAGCGCTGCCGAACTGCCCATTTCCCCGTTCATGAGCGCACTCCTTACAGTGTCGAGCAACTGGCACGAGGATCAGCTAAGTGCCCCGTAGCCACATTACAGTGGAAGCCTCAGTCGGCGGATATGGGCGCGTCGACTCATGGAAAACCTCCACGTGACTGGAATATGTTGCCTTGTTCGGGCTTCTCCACTTCGGTACGGAGTCCAATTGCAGTCTGCGGTGTCGAGGATGCCAATTTCTATGGAGATGAAAATGGGGCAAAGACAAGTATCGGTGGAGAGGCGTGCCCTGGATTACGAGCAGTTGTCGCAGCAGGCGGGATTTGGCCCATTCAAATCGAGGTGGAGTTGAAATTTATGAATATCAAGCACGTACCCCCACCAAGCTTGAATCAATGGGAAAGAGACGATCGCCTTGAATATGCTAGTCATTGACTATGATCACGGCTTCGTAAGCAACATCCGTGCGCTCATACACCATGACAGGTGGATGGATATCTCGTGCAAAGGCACGGCCTGCTTCGATCGAGGCCGTGATCGGTGCCGACGCGACCAAATGCCACCGTTTAGCACCCGGGAAGTGGGCCTCAGCCAGCGCAAGCGCCGCTCGCCACCGTTTCGCGAAGTTCGCCAGAGACTGTTCATGCGAAAGCAGTTCAGGTCGGGGCGACACTCCTACCGGACGCACCTCTATGACCGGTGCGTCGACGATGGCGGCGGGGAAAGCTGAACGATCCACCTCGCTCGTCAGCGCGCAGACAAGTACGACGTCTTCGGCTGAGGCATTCGCTTCGAGAGTATTCATTGAAAAGTCGATCGGGTCTTCATGGTCGCCCCATGACCATCCAATGAACTGATCACGACGCTTCTGAAAGAGCCGTGTCGGTCTCTTGTCGTCAAGGTGCCATCCTAGGTAGACGAGAGCAGGTATTGGCGCGACGGCGAAAACAGAGATGTGCTCAACGTCGCCGCTGTCGACCGCTTGGCGGACCTGCCCGATGGTGTCGTCGATTGACTGCTGGGCAGCATCCCAGAAGCCACGGCCACCAGCAGCGCCGTTGATTCTACAGGTGAAGTCACCACTGCGCCTTGTCTCAACGAGCCCGAGATAGTTGACAGCCAGTAGTGTTTCGGCAACCTCGCGCTTGGACGCTATCGCGAGCGAGCCACGAATCAAGCAGCCTACGCGGAGAGCTGCGGTTCGGGTAAGCCCTCCGTCCTCTGTAACCATCTCTACTCGTCGCTCGAAAGACTCTTTGATCTCACGCAGTTTCTCAGGCGGGAAGAAGTCGATGTGGTCAGGGTTGTCGATAATTTTGTGACAGTCGTGACACAAGAGCAACAGGTTCTCCTCAGCCTCGGTATCTTCGATTCCGTCGTTGTCTTTGCTCCTAGGCGATCCGTCTCCATCTGTGGCGCCGACGTTGTGCGCCAGTTCTGCCAACAGCACCGAATGCAGATAAGTCCGCTGGTCACCGAGCAGGCGGCGGTTGCAGATCGTGCAGCGTCCGGCAGTCCGTGCCCAGAGTGCGTTGCGCACTGGATCCTTAATGCGCCCGCGGTTAACGGTGGTATTTCGCTTGTCAGAAGAAGCCATCTGCATCTCCCGCGGTTTGGTACTGGTTCGCTTCCTTGGACTTGTCATCCATCTGCGTCTCTGACAAGTTCGGCGCTACGGTCGGCGACCTCGTGCTGGCCACGGCCACGAATCTCCTCATTGGCCCGGCCTCGCCATGAGGAAGCGAGATCAGGTGCGTCCCGGATAAAGGTTCACTTGAACCGAGGTGAGAGCCGAGGATGCTGGTCAAGGTCGCCGCAAGACCGCTCAAGTCTGCAGCAGAGCCGTGGAAGGTCGGCGCGGAGCACCCTCGAGTCGGGATGATCTCATCAGCGTCAGTCTCTGCGCTCCACAACTCATGAAACGGCTCCAGCGTACCGTCGTCCCGCACCGCGTTCCCGGCCTGCTGGTCGATGGTCAGGCAGCCCGTGATCTCCGGTGGCGTCGAGACACTGAGGATTCCGAGCGTCCCGGTTCGTACATCGCATGCCATCTGCGCGAAGACTGGGCGCTTGGCGCTTGCGGCGGCAGCATCGAGCATGCGACCAACCGCGACACTGACAGTCGCATCGATAATGACGTCAGCATTGTTGAAGTCAGACGCTTCGGGGACATGCGCTTCGCGTGGCGTCACCTCGACGACGTCGCTGATCGCGCGCAGGCGCGCAGCCAAAGCCTCCACTTTCGACTCACCAACATCCGTCTCGCTGTAGTTCTGCCGGACCAAAAGGCCACCAGTAACGCGGCCTGGATCGCAAAGTACAACTTTCATGGCCCCCGCTCGGACGACAAACTCGGCAACCCATGAGCCCAGACCGCCGCAGCCCCAGATATGCACAGTCTTGCCTGAGAATGAGGAGACAGGCCGTGTAGAGTCACGGCGAGTAGTTACCTCCGGACGCTGATCGGAGACAGGCAACCAGCTCACCTCTAGACCAGGGTCGATTTTGGCGGGGTCAATACTAATCACGGAGCTACTCCTTGTGCTCGCGCGGGCCAGCGCACGAATTTGGTCGGCGCCGAGCGCCGGGATACTTGCGACCAATAGGTGCGGAGGGCCGCCAGTTGGGTGGGGGACTGCAAAGACGAGGCGCTGGGGCGCGCCATCGGTCTTCCGAATTGTGCTCGCGCCAAGGACTGTCAGCAGCGGGGCGGTGAGCCCTGTCAGGGAGCGCTTGGTAGCGAAGGCGTCCGCCGGAGCCACGTGCCCTGCATAGGAATCTTCTACGACACTTAGCAAAGAGAGCAAGGTACTCCCGGCCCCCAGAGGCAACGCTGCATCGAGCCAAAAGATCGGTGCGTGTTGAGCCGAGACACCCACATGCGCGCTCTGGTCTCGATCACGGTCGAGCACTAGGTCAAAGCGCTTGGATGTCCGCTCGATGAGCCACCCATGCCGAACCCGACGGTTCGAAGTGAGCGAGTCACGTACGACGACACTCGGCGCACCATCAGTTTCGTGCAGCACACCACCGACCGCATGATAGAGCGCTGTCTGAGCATCGAAACGTCCAGCAGCAGCGTCCCTGAGCCACTCCAAGAGCCGATCCATCAGGCCCCCGAATCCATCAGCCGGATCCCATTCCCGAGACGGATCGAGGTATAGACAGAGCCTCGTGCCCTGAAGCACATGAGCGTGGCTAAGGAACCGTAGGTGACTGACCTCGACTCGCGGCGGTGGGACGTGCGAAGGACCCACGATGACCTGGAACTCCTCATAGTCGCGAAGTCGCAGCCCGCCCTCTGCATACCCAAGGCCAGAGGTGCAGACTCGTAGTCGCAGGCGCATCTCGCCTCTGCTGTGCCGTGGCCTACCGATCAACTCGACCTCACCCGGGAATGCCTCAGCGAAAGCAGCCAAGTCTGCAAGAACTTTTGCCTGCCACTCGCTACTACACCTCGTGCTCACCCCGCGCGGCCCGAGTGTTTGACGGTCGACATCGGGACAGCGGCTACCGCGCTAGAGACAGCGCTGAACTTTCCTGCTCCTGAGAACCTGGACGACTCCGAACCTGCTGGTGCTTTGAATCCATCGCCGAATAGTGCCTGCCACTTCTTCACGCTCTCGTCGAAGTCGGTCTCCTCGTAGGCATCCTTGATATCAGCCGCGTGCACATGGATCCGCTTGCGGAAGTGAGAATAGGTCTCCTGGCTCCAGCGATGGTCGAACGACGTGCCGGAGCCAGACGGGTCAGTGATCACCGGCTTGTATGGGTTAGCTTGGAGGAAGTCATCTAGGTCAGAAACGATGTGTAGGAGGGCCGTCGGAAGGTCGCCATAGTAGCCACTGTCGAGCACCTTGCGCCACTCCACGACTTGCTCGCCCAACAACGTCGTAAGAAGGATCGACCTAGTGCCCGTCCAGGAGTTCTTGTGGTCACGCAGAAACTTCATGATCCTGATGACCTCACGCAGTCGTTTGTTTGCGACCCCATCCTGCTGCTTCATCCAATTGGTGAAGCCGTCTGTATCGGTACTTTCCCACGTGTTGTCGTCGCGGTTGATGATCCACTGTGTGCCGTCAGCGCGCACCACGAAGGGAACAACGTCGACGTGCATCGCATTCTCAGCGTAGTTGACGTAGACGCAGCGGCACTTCCGACCGTGTGGCATGTTCTTGTAAGGCGAGGTCTCGTGTAAAACGTTGTAGATCGCGTCGCCGTAATTCTTCAGATTGCCCTCCCAGTCGGGCTCTTCAACCATCTGGATCATGAAGTCGCCGTCGAACGCATTGCCGTTGACCGGTTTGATAATAGTGCGCTGAGGCCAGGACCCCTGGGGGACCTTCTTCTTTACCAGCAGCTTCAGGTCAGGGTCGGCTTTCAGGCAGTTATAGATCGAATCAACCCTCGCGCTGAGTAAATCGACCTTCGACTGAGGAAGGTTGACAGTATTTTCGAGGAAGTTCTTGAAATAGTCGGTGTGCTTCATGCTGCGCCTCCAGGCGTTGTCAGAGCGCCGAGCTCGACCGCGTGATCGGTAATCGGCGAAGAAATGGGCTGAACGGGCCGTGAGTGCTTCGGGGCTGGCCCGTCCGAGCGCGACTATCCGGTCACGAACCGTCGCGCCAAAGTGAACGATGTTGCTCTTGCGAATCAACTACATGGTGGGCAATGCATGCTTTGGATCGACGCGGCTATCATGAGACCACTTCATCGCAAATATTTACCGTGCCACGAACCGGCATGTTCCCCCCCTGCAAGTACAGATACATCAAACGGCTACAAAGTTTCGGCAAGCCTGGTCCAACCGTACTACGCACGGGCTGTCTGTCTAGCAGACCTATGACACCCCGGTCGATGAGCCCCAAGGTCAAAGCAGACGAGTGGTGGCTACGCCCGGTCCGCAACAAGAAACCCAGTAAATCGCCCCCCCTGCAAGTCGCGCGGGGTTGGCCCTAGTTCCACCAGCTGACAGTTCTCCAGCTGACATTGGCGCCTTGGATCTGCCCCCACACCCGGGCAGCACCACAGCCAGCACGATCCCTACTAGTAACGGTCATAACCACCGTTTAGACTTGGCACCACCATAGCGTGAGGGGTCTGACATTCTGCTGCCGAGGCGACTCCACGCACCACGCCGGTCGAATTCGACGAATGACGCTAGGTTTGTGTTTGGTCGCGGAAGTTGAGTCGCTCTACGATGAAATTCGCCCACCGCCCTTCACGTATCTCGAACAGCGCTAGGGTTATTGGCACCAGCAGCGACGGGCGGTTTCCAATGCGTATTCACCCCAGCCTCGCCGAGTCCGCCCGCCGGCAAGCAGAAGCTGAGTCCGAGAATTGGGAAGCCACGTACCGCCAGATGGTCCTGTACGACCTCGCCGCAGACATCGAGCTCGGCTTCTTTCTTGCCTACTATCGCAACTTCGCCATCCCCAGCATCGCCGCAACCCTGCACCACAACGGCGAAATCACCGTCAGCCCCATGAAACGCTCCTACGACACCGCCATCGTCACCTACGAGCTCATCACCAGCGGCTTGAACAGCGACCGCGGCCGCCACATGATTCGACTGCTCAACCATGTCCATCGTCACGTCCCCGGCAGCCAGCACGACTTCCTCTACGTCCTCCTCACCCTGCTCGTTGTCCCGATCCGTTGGGCCCGCACGCATGCCTGGCGGGCGCCAACACTGGCCGAGGAAACCGCGGCAACCCGTTTCTACCGAGAACTCGGCACCCGCATGCACATCGCCGGCCTCCCCTCAACATTCCAAGACGCGGAACGGTTCTTCGACAGCTACGAGCGTGACAACATCGCCCACTCCCCCGCCGGCGCACAACTGATGGCCAGCACCGTCCAAGTCCTCAAGTCCAGACTTCTTGCGTCTGCCCGAGCATTGACCCGGCCAATGCTCTCGGCCATGTTCGACGACGACTGCCTCACCGATGCCCTCGGTCTTCCCCACGCCACCCAGTTGAGCAAAGCGGCCCTGAGTGCCGCACTGTATATACGCAACGCCATCCACCGCCGCCGTCCGCTCAGCGCAGAGCCTCATTTCGTCCCGGGCCAAGCAGGTTCCAGCCTCTACCCCAACGGCTACCGCCTCGATGACATCGGACCGAAAAACGTCATGTCTCAAACAGGTCAGCCGAATCATGAGCCACCAGGACGCCGGCCGCACCAATATTAGTGTTTCCCAGCAGCCTACTTTCCAACGAGCACCGAGCACTTCGCATCCCGGCAGTCACCCCGCCAGCAGCTCCCAGCGGAGCAGCTATGCAACAATAGCCCCATGACAGCTCGACTCTATGACCTTTCATCATCATGGACATTCCCCAACACCATGCAGGAAGTTTGGAATGTTATTGCCGATCCCAACATGGCTTGGCCCGATTGGTGGCCAGGGTGCACCTTGGCAAAACCACTCGAGCGGGCGCCGCATACTCCTGGTGCCAGCGATGCTGGAATTCTGATGGCGACCACCGCCACCCTGAACTTCAAGGCTTCCTTGGGTTATACGCTGAAAGCTTCCTATCACCCGACCTTCGTTGACAGCCCAAACGAGATTGTCTTTGATGCTGAGGGCGACCTGCACGGCGAAGGCCGTGTCACGTTGGTTGACCTCACCGGAGGCAGCACCCGGATGAATATCGAGTGGCGAGTCAGGCCCACCAGCCGTTGGATGTCATTCCTGAGCCCCGTAGCCGCCCCCGCCTTCACCTACGCCCACCGGGTTCTAATGCGACGTGGCGAAGAGGGCCTCAGCGAACACCTCGCCCGGAACAGCGAAAGCAACAGCAAATAGAGTTTCTTCCCACGCCTACCCAGCCAGCACTGACGGACTTAGCATTAAAGACATGGCGTTGAGTCTCAGCCGCTGAGGAAGTCGATGGGTTCCGCAAATGTTCATTCGCCAGCACCAAGAGGAGCAGGTCGGTAAAAACACGCCCAAAGTAAAGCCTGAGCAGAACCCAAAGGCGAAGGCGCCTCACCTGAACCCCCGGCAGATCCGTCGCGCAGCGCGCGGCGCCATTCGAGAGCTTGACCTTGGCGAGTATCCGGATTTGCAAAGCATCCATTCGTTGATCGAGGCCAGGAGTGGCTTGCCTATCATCATCGGGGAAATGCCCACCCTTGACAGGCACGATCTCTGTGGCCTCTGGCTTCACTGTGAAGACTGTGACTACGTCCTCCACGCGCCAGAATTAACTGTCTGGCACCGGCAGTTGATCATCCTCCACGAATTTTCGCACATGATCCTGAATCACCAGTTCTGTGCCACTTCAATTCTTCTCCCGCCGTTACCAGGCATCCCCCAGATACCTTTGATGATCCTCGGACGCAGCAGCTTTGACAGCGACACCGAGGTCACTGCCGAGTACCTTGCGGATCTCCTCACCGCACGTATCCTCCGCCGCCCGCAGGAACCATCTGCCGACCCGTCTGGATTCAACAGGGTCTTCGGATAATGGACTACGTTCCAGCGGCAATGCTCTGGCTCCTCACCGCTGTCCGTCTTCCCACAGCTCTGGACAAGGAACGCGCATCCGTCCTGCGCGCCACCTTTTTTGCCACCATAGCCTGCACCCTCTTCATACCGTCCGTGTACGCCGCAACGGACCCCCTTATCGGCGGGCACAACCATGTCGGACTGGTCCTCATCCTGACCATCCTGGCTGGCTTCTGGCAGTTTCATACTGCCATGGTCCTGGCCGCCTTCAATGATGAAGAACGACGGCGCCACCTCCTGAGGTGGGGACGGTTGGCTGCCGCTGTGGCCGGGACGTGTGTCGTCGCGGGTTTTTCACTCAGCAAGATAGACGTAACGAACCGGAATCTGCCGCTGGCCTACGGAGACCAGCCCGGCATGCAGCTGTTCCTTTGGACGGGATCAGCATTCATCATTGGAGTCTGTGTTTCGGTCGCACGCACTTCTCTGAAGTTCTGGCCACAGATGCGCAGCCGCACCTTTCAGTCGGGCGTTGGCTGCTTCGCCATTGGCTGCGTCTTCATGGTTCTGGCTCTGGCCAATCGGTTGGCGCTGGGGCTGCTCGAAGAGACATCCGGTCACAGCAACGCAATAGTTAGCGGGCTCAACTGGTCTTTTCCAGCCTTCGAAAGCTTGGCCGTAATTCTGGTCAGCATTGGCTTGATGCTGCCGCGCTACCGTGAATCCATGCAGCGACTGCGGCTGAGCATTCGCTCCCGCTGGTTCATGGTGCTGCTGATGAATCTTTGGCTGCGCAGTACCACCGATCGAAAGTACGTGCTCCGCAATCGTTGGACCCCCATTTTCGACCCGATCAAGGGGAAAACCGCTGTCCATCTCCACCGCTGTGTTGTTGAAGTACGCGACTACCAGTTTCGCGGGATGCCTTTGAATCCCCGCGAACGAGTGCTCGTCAACCAGGCAGAACAGCTGCTGCAGGGACATTGACGGCCCTCAGCTTTCGAAGCCGGACCAGCCGCACCCTACTGGACAGTCCACGTCGCTTTTCCTTTTCCTTCCCATGAACTGGCGACAGGAGCTTCGGCTCATGACCCGTGAATGGTCGGAGGAATTGTGGAACGGCTCAGCATCAAGACCCCGGAAGACTTCATCAGCCTCATGGGACATACCCTCGGATATTGGCCGAAGGAAAGCTTGGTCTGCCTTCCCTGGACGGACGCCGGATTGGCTCGACTCTTCGTGTAGGACTTCCCACAGCGGGAGCGGACACCAACCGCTATGTACATGACGTCGTCAGGTGCATTGCCAACGACCCTGAGGCAACCGGCGTCGTCTTCGGCATCTTCACACCTGCCCCGTGGGAACCGATGGATGAACATCCGTATGAAGACGTCATTGGATTCCTGGCCGGAGAGCTGTCACAGCACAACATCAAAGTCTACGACGGCTGGCTGATCGGGGAAACGTCATTCACCAACTACTTCCAAGTTGTCCCTGATCCGCTGTCCAGAAGCCCGCTTGAAGGGATCAAAACAAGCCAGCTCAACGCCGAGCTGGTTTTCCGTGGCTCCAGCATCGAACCCAATCCGGGGTTTCGTGTCCCCATTCTCGCTCGGCGGGATCTAAGTGAAGAGGTTTTCAAACACTGCCTCCGAATCGAGTCCATGACTCCACAGGCTGCCACCGCCAAGGCACGAATCTTGTGGGCTGGCGTACTCGATGGTGCTGCCCTGCCAACGGATGCACAGTCGGCAGAGTTGCTGGCAGATTTCAAATTCATCTCCGTGCGCGACCGGCTCCTGGCCGACATTCCTGGACTGGAGGACAGCCTCGGCGACTTGCTGCTCGGCCAAACTAAGCGGCCGCCTCACTGGCAACGTGTCGACCGCGCCCAGGAGGTCCTGCTACATCTATACACCCGGGCAGATGGAACTGATGCTGCCCCCGTACTCACCAGTCTTGGCATCATCCAGTGGTGGGAAGGCAAAGGATCCCGCGCCCACCAATGCTTCCAACACGCTCTCGAAGCCGACCCCCATTACCGACTTGCCCAACTCAGCGACCAAATGGTCGTCGCCGGCGTCCTTGCACCCTGGGCCATGGACAAGAACTCGGCGTACCAGCCGCCCATGAGCCGTGGGCCACGGATCGAAGGAATGGGGCTGGCGTAGCAGCTCATCGCAATTGGAGCTGGAATTGACCCATCACGAACGACTGGTAATCTCCAGGTCGGTGGTTCAAATCCGGTGCGGACACAATCCTGATTCTGGCTTGTGGTCAACTATTCCGGATCGAAGTCCTCATGGAGCAAAACTACCCAACTCGCTCCGGATTAGTAGCTGTGGACGCTACCCAGCTCCCACAACTTGACCAGCATTTTCATCCTGTCGGTCTGAGAATTTTCCAGTACTTCGGTTGTCCACGCGTCTTGTTGAACAACTTGGGTGGTGAGGGCGTAGTTGGTCACACCATTCTTCCCTGTGAAGTAACCCTGCTTCTTATGTGTGAAGTCTCTGTTCGATGCTTCGGAGTTCTTAACTCTGTTCAGGAGCAAAAGATTACCCACTCGGTGAGTCCAGAGTGTTCGTTCTTCATCTGTGAAGTCCTGGCGCCATTGCGAATCTTCCTTCGGATTCTGAGGTAGAACGTGTTCAACAGAGATGTATTTGTGCGCGTAGGTTACTCCGCTGGACTGAGTCAGCGTCTCGTCCAGACGCAGCAGGACATATTTCACCACACGCTTGTTTTGATAGAGGGGACCATCCAAGGCAAGCCTTGTTTCGCTACGTTCAGCTTCGTCTAGTTCGAAAGCTGCGGAATCAAGACCATCCCCGTTGCCCAATTGCTTCAAAAGTTCGACGTACCGCTGAGCTCTAGGGGTCGTGTATACGCGCCTAATCAGCATGCTCGCAGCCAACCGTTCCAGCCTGGCAAAGAACTGTCCAAGCCAAGTCGGATCGCCCCCATGTTCTTTGAGCGCCCAGATTGCCGGTGGTACCCAGTCATTGTTGTCGAGCTGAGAAAGCCTGGTCAGCCACGCATTGATCTCATCGGCGCCGTGAGTCGCTGAGAAATTGGCGTCACGCACCTGCGAATAGGCAGCGGCATAGGGCAACAGAACATGGTCCACAAAATGGTCTGCAGAATGATCTTTAAGGTGCGGCGACAGAACTTGTTCCTTGAATTCAAGAAGCAATTCTCGGTGGCCTCGAATCTTGGCAATGACCATGCGAACGTAGAGGAAAACGTCGGCGAACCCCTGCCGGCCGAGTTGTTCCTCGGCATCCTCCCACTTCTTGGCGTACCTCTCCTTGCTGCTGTCATCAATCTTGCCGATGATTTCAGCCTTGAACATGTCAGCCGGAGTGAGGTCCATCCCCCGAGCATTCATCACGCTAAAGATTCTGTGAGCGCTAGAAAGATCGGCGGTCGCAACAACTACGAGAAATGTCTTCCTGAGGAGGTGCCGAATCAAGTCGAGCCGCTCATCCTCAGTCATCTTGGTCAGCTCGGTCAAAAAATACCTTGCATTCCCAATAACCGCCTTCTGCGAGTCGGTAGCTAGTCCTTCCAGATCAAGCGACTGTATTTCGGGCGCAGAACCCTGAGACTGAATGTAATTGTTAAAGACTTCACTGTCCCTGCTGCGGATAGTGAGTCTCGGCTTCGGGGCCAACCCGAGAGCCTTGTTTCCAAGTTCGACTATGAGGGATTGCAGATTGCCGCGAAGTTCAAGATCGATGGTGAGCTCACGAATCATGGCAAAGAGGATAGTCAGGGTAGTCAGTCGTTGCTGGCCATCGATGACGTCTGCGTCCGATGAGCCGGCGGTCTTTACGAGCACGATCGAACCCAGAAAGTACGGTTCCTCTGGACTCCGTTCAGCTGCATCCTGAATGTCACTGAGGAGCTCGGCGGCCTGCTCCTGACCCCAAGAGTAGGGGCGTTGGTAGTCGGGAATACTGAAATTGAACTTGGCATTGAAAACATCAGAAAGTGCATGTTCATTCGCCTGGATTTTGCTACTCGGTAGGGCCTCGGTAGTCACCATTGTTCACTCCACGATCTCTAATATGGGCAGGACTAGCCCGAGTCTATTGGTATCCACTGACACAGCAACCATCGGCCGGGTTTGATTACTCATAAGTCGAGGTTGCAAACCCGACATCCTGCTGTCCACTGAGAGAAAGTTCCAGGCGAGCGTGCAGATCAGCAGAGTTGAATTCACGTGAATCGTTGGCGATACCACTTCGATCCGAGCGTTTCAGACGAACAGATCCATTCAAATCCCTAACTTTGATGGAAGTAGTCAAGGCGCGCAGTAGTACCAGCCGACCAATCCAGATTCTCCTGAGATAATGACGGGAGCCCTGTGCACCAGGGTGGGGGACCATTTAGATCCAGGAGTACGGCTTGTCCACACATGCACCCGAACTAGAGCTCAACGTCGCGCCTGGATCGGTGGTGCATATCCGGGACGAGGAGTGGCTGGTCACCAGTGCGGAGATGTCGGAAGACGGCATGCTGGTCCGGGTTCAAGGCCTCAGTGAGCTCGTCAGGGATACAACGGCGGCTTTCTACCAAAACCTGGACAAGATCGAAGTGGTCGACCCCCGAAACTCCACGGTCGTCGCCGACGATACCCCCAACTATCGCAAGTCTCGCCTCTGGCTGGAGTCCACGCTCCGGAAGACGCCAACCCCTCTCAACGATCCCAAGCTCGGCGTCTCAACACGAATGCTTGCCGACACATTGAACTACCAGCGTGTGGCTGTGGCAAAGGCCTTGGATAGTCGCAACGTCCGCCCGCGCATTCTCATTGCCGACGCTGTTGGTCTGGGAAAGACGCTTGAAATCGGCATGATCCTCAGTGAACTGGTCAAACGAGGTCGCGGCGAGCGCATCCTGATCGTCACTCCCCGCCATGTCCTTGAGCAGATGCAACATGAGCTCTGGTGCCGCTTCGCCTTACCATTCGTCCGGCTGGACTCTGCAGGCATCCAGAAAGTCCGCCAGGTCCTGCCAGGCACACGCAACCCTTTCACTTACTTCAAGCGCGCCATCATCTCCATCGACACCCTCAAGAGCGCCCGCTACCGCGCCCACCTGGAGAAGCTCCGCTGGGACGCCGTGGTCATCGATGAGTCCCACAACCTCACCAACTCAGGCACGCAGAACAATGAACTGGCGCGGGTGCTCGCCCCCAATACTGAAGCCCTCATCCTGGCATCCGCAACTCCTCACAACGGCAAGAATGACTCTTTCGCCGAGCTGATCCGCCTGTTGGACCCCACTGCCGTGCGCCCTGATGGAACATTCGAGCAGAAGGACATCGAGCACCTGATCATCCGTCGGCACCGTCACAGCCCCGAGGTCGCCAGTGAGGTAGGCGCAGATTGGGCAGAACGACTGGACCCAGACAATCGACTTGTCGCGGCTTCCCCGGAGGAGAACGCTGTGGCGGAGGAGCTGGCGGAAACCTGGCTCTACCCGCGGGCTGGCAGCAGCCCCTACTCGGGGCAGAACGGCGGTCTGTTCCCGTGGACCTTGGCGAAGGCTTTCCTCTCTAGCCCTGCCGCACTGGTGGAGACCGTGAAGGAGCGGTTGAAGAAGGTCGACGGCGGAGCGCTGGCCGGGGAGGCACACGAAGCGGAGGCGTTGCGTCGCCTCCAAAAATACGCTGAGGAAGTCGTTGAGGGAAAGTCAGCCAAATACGAGGAGCTAGTCGGCTATCTCAAGCAAATCGGCGTAGCCAAGAACTCAACCATGCGGGCCGTGATTTTCGCCGAGCGCGTCCCCACGCTGAAGTGGCTTCAAAACAAGCTTCCAAAAGACCTTGGCTTGAAACCCGAGAATGTGGCCATTCTGCATGGCGGACTCAGTGATGTTGAGCAGCTGGACATCATCGACAGCTTCAAGCGGGAGTCTTCACCTATCCGCGTCCTCGTTACCGGCGACGTCGCCTCCGAAGGTGTGAACTTGCATGCCCAGTGCCACCACCTGATTCACTTCGACATTCCGTGGAGCCTGATCCGTGTGGAGCAGCGCAATGGCCGCATCGACCGCTATGGCCAGAAGTTCAGGCCGCAAATCACCACACTGCTTCTGGACCCGGACAACAGTAAGTTCCGCGGAGACCTCAAGGTACTGACCCGCCTGCTGGAACGTGAAGAAGAGGCCCATACAGTTCTCCAGGATGTTGCATCCCTCATGGGCGCCCACAGCGTTACCAAAGAAGAGGACGCCATCCGGGACGTCCTGCTAAAAAAGAAGCACATCGACGACGTCTTGCGATCACCTGAGTCAGTCACGGAGCAGGACGACTTTGACGCCTTTTTCGAAAGCCTGGGCAGCACGGACACTGTTCCCGACCAGACCCCGATTGAAGCCCAAGTCGGGCTCTACTCCTCGGACCTGGACTACTTAGACGAAGCCCTCCGCGAGGCCTTTGTAACTCCAGAAGCTCCTGCTTCCAACAACGGTGTCGGCTGGACCATCCACAAGCAACACGCCATCGCGGAGCTGGAACCCCCACGAGACCTGCAGCAGCGCCTGGCTTACCTTCCGCAGTCCTATCTTGCGGAACGGGCGGTGACGAAGAAGCTAAAGCTTGCCACGTCAGCATCCGCCGGCAAGCGGGAGCTCGAGGCCGCCAGATCCAATCAGCCAGGTAAGGGTGAAAAGGCCACGACCTGGCCCGAAGCACACTTCCTTGGCCCACTCCATCCGGTCCTGGACTGGGCCAGTGACCGCGCCCTCGCATCACTGTCCCGCAGCGAGGTGCTGGCAGTCCGCGGCAACGTCGAAAACCCAGCCGTCCTGCTCATGGGAACTCTCATGAACCAACGAGGGCAGGTGGTGTCGAAAGCCTTCTTCACCGTCGACTTCCCGGACGCCGCTAACTCCGATTTTGCATTCTCAACCGTCTTGGAAAACTTGGGCGATTATCTGACGGAAACAGCCATCACAGCCAACGCCATCAACCCGGGTCCTGTTGCTGGCATCAAGCACCTCCAAGGTCTGATACCGGCCGCCGTCGACGCCGCTGAAGCCACTCTGCAATCAACCTTTGCCGCCAGCCAAACCTCAGCCGAGCAACGCCTCGACGGCTGGCTGGCCCGCGCGGATCAGTGGCAGGAGGATTCGCGGCAAGCCACCCTGCCCGGTATGAGTAAGTCGCTCAGTAAGCAGCGCGAGCGCATCCAAGAGGAACAGCGCATTGCTGCGTCTCTGGCACCGTCGCAGCGCCTCGTCCGGCCCCTGCTGGTCATCGTCCCCACGAACACCCCTGTTGAAGGAACCAAGTAACCATGCCTTCTTTTGATTCCATCGTTGTCGGCGAAGACTGGATCAGCGAGCACTACTTCACCACAGATTCCACCAAGGAATCGTTCCAGTCCGAGGTACTGAAACTGCGCAAGCAGTGGGACGAGGCGGCGAAAGAGGGCCATGATTCCGTTCTCAAGGGCTTCCTTCACTCCAGGGGCCGCCTTCAGGTTGACCTCGCGGAGCTACTGGAAGAACCCTCCAAAGCCTCAGCTGTCTACCAGCGTGTCCGGGAAGCTCTCGGCTACAAAGGCACGACGGCGGCATTCGCCGCCGAGCGCGCTGGCACCGAGCTTGTGGTCCCCAACGTGTGGACGTCACAGAATGGTGGCGTCTTCTTCCTAGAGGCCGCGCCCATTGAGTCTGTTGAAGATCTTTTGGACTCTGCCAAGGCCGCCATGCTGGGCCGAACCTTGCTGGAAGGCAAGGAATCAGATCTGGCCGTGCCGAAGTTAGTATCGGAACTCTACCGAACAGATTCACCGCCTCAGTTCATCGTGGTCATGGGCGGCCGTTGGCTGCTGCTGACTGAACGGGAGCGCTGGGCTGAAGGACGTTACTTGGCGGCCGACTTGCTGCTAGCCAGTGAACGAAATGATGGGAAACGCGGCGGAGAGATCGACCGGGTCCTCGCCATCTTTGGACGCGAATCGCTGTTGCCGGATGCCAGTGAGTCCATCTGGTGGAACCAGGTGCTTGAAAGCTCAGTCAAGCATACGGTCGGCGTTTCCAAGGACTTACGCGAAGGCATCAGAGCTTCGATTGAAATCATTGCCAATGACGTGCTTCAGCGCCGGGCAGCACGGGGACTCCCCCTCGACGAAGTCGATGGCCAGGTACTGGCGCGACAGGCTCTGCGCTACCTGTACCGCATCCTCTTTCTCCTCTATGCCGAAGCTTCTCCCGAGATGGGGGTTCTGCCTACCGGCGCTGGCGAGTACGCCGAAGGCTACGGCCTAGACCGTCTGCGTGAGTTGACCCTCAATACGCTCAACTCCGCGCAGGCGCGTTCTGGTACTCATATCTATCAATCCCTCAACACGCTGTTCCGACTGGTAGACAAGGGTCATCCTCGGGCCACTGATGCCACAGCTGTCGAGATCCCTCCGGTGGTCGAGCTTGTCGAGACCTCGGCATCCGCGGTTGCCCCCGGGCTTCATTTCAACAGCCTCACTGCGGATCTCTTTGATCCCAAGAAGATGCTCGATGTCGACCTCGTCTGCTTGAGTAACTCCGAGCTCCAAAAAGTACTCCAATACTTGCTGCTCAGCAAAGAGTCAAAGGGCAAGGACCGGGGCTTTATTTCATACGCCGAACTGGGCGTGAACCAACTTGGTGCCGTGTATGAAGGCCTCATGTCCTATACCGGTTTCATCGCTGAAACAGCTCTCCACGAGGTCGCCAAGGACGGCGACGATACAAAAGGATCGTGGGTTGTCCCGGTCGAGCGGGCTGAGGGCATTTCCCGCAAAGATTTCGTCATGGCCCAAGACGATCTGACGGGTGAACAAGTTCCAGTCCTCCACGAAAAGGGGACATTTGTCTTCCGTCTGGCAGGACGCGAACGCCAACAGTCAGCCTCCTACTACACTCCGGAGGTGCTGACCCGTTTTGTCGTTTCGCAGGCTTTGGAAGAACTGCTCGATCAAAACGGACAGGCAACTGCTGCCGACGATATTCTCAAGCTGACCGTCTGCGAGCCCGCCCTGGGTTCTGGAGCGTTCGCCATTGAAGCTGTCAGACAGATCGCGGATGAATACCTCAAGCGCAAGCAAGCGGAACTCGACTTACTGATTCCGGCTGAAGACTATGCCGTTGAGCTGCAGAAGGTGAAGGCGCAGATCGCGCTGCATCAGGTCTACGGTGTTGACCTGAACTCAACTGCCGTGGAATTGGCCGAAGTGTCCCTTTGGCTGGACACTATGGTGTCAGGCCTGCAGGCCCCATGGTTCGGTCTCCATTTACGCCGCGGCAACTCCCTCATTGGGGCCCGCCGCGCAACTTATTCGCGTGCAGCAGTCAACGACAAAAGCTGGCTGACAAGCGCTCCGAGCGATGCTCCGTTGCGGGGCCTCTCCGAGGCAATGATCCAAGAGACAAACGATCTCAATACCGTTGGACGAATCCACCACTTCCTGCTCCCTGCAGCAGGATGGGGCGCGGCGGCCGATGCCAAGGAAGTAAAGGACCTTGCTGGAGATGCTCAAAAGGAACTGAAATCCTGGCGTAACAAGATTAAATCGAAGCCGTCCAAGTCCCAGCTAGACAGACTAGTCAATCTTGGCCGCCGCGTGGAGGTCCTATGGCAGTTCGCCCTCCGGCGCCTCGAAGTCGCCGAATCTGAAGTCAAGAGGGATATCGATTACTTCGGCAAACCGCCGGTCACACTGGTGGATCTTGTCGAAACCAAGGCAGTGCCCCGCGCCGAGATCGAAGCGAAGCTTGCCGACCCCAACGGCGCCTACCAACGACTACGCCTCGTCATGGATGCTTGGAATGCTCTGTGGTTCTGGCCTCTTACTGAAAAAGCCACCGGCGGAGCCACTCCCCCATCCATCGACGAGTGGATCGAGGGGCTGGAGGGAATTCTCGGAACTCCCCCGCCCGAAACAAGTAGCAGAAAGTACGGGTTCAATCCCGAGCAGGGAAACCTCTTCGGGGCTGCAACCTGGAGAGAACTCAACGCTGCAGAAGAGAACGAACTCATACTTGCTGGCGCCAGTCGAATTGACCAAGTCATCGATTCATCGCCATGGCTACGGGTTTGCCAACATGTTGCTGTGAATCAAGGATTCTTCCACTGGGAACTCGATTTCGCTTCAGCCTTTGGCCGCGGAGGCTTCGACCTTCAAGTGGGCAACCCTCCGTGGGTGCGTCCAGACTGGGATGAAAAATCTATCAACGCCGAGTTCGATCCTTGGTGGCAACTTGCCTCAAAACCAAGCCGGTCTGAACTCGAGGCGCGGACTCTCGAGGCCGGAGCGGATCTCGTGCACTCAGAGTTTGTCCAGAATCAAGCTGTTGCAATGGCCGGGGTCCGAGCGCAGCTCACCTCAGTCGGGCTCTACCCATTACTGAGCGGGCTCAGACCAGACCTCTATAGGTGCTTCATGGAACGTACCTGGCGATCGTCAACAACGCTCGGATGCGTGGGACTAGTTCATCCAGAATCTCACTTTACAGAAGAAAAGGCCGCCCTTTTTCGCAGTATTACCTACAGACGCTTGCGCAGGCATTGGCAGTTCAAGAACAAGAAGAAGTTGTTTGAAGATCTGACCGATCAATTGGATTTTGGTATTCATATTTACGGCGCGGAACGTAATTCGCCAGAATTTCTCATGGCCGCTTCTTTGTACCAACCGGACACTGTGGAACGTTCATTTGGACATGATGGATCAGGACTTCCTCCGGCTCTCAAAACGCCGGAAGGAGAATGGGACACCCGGCCACATGCCGAACGCATCATCAGAGTGGATGAGACTGTTCTCGAGGTGTGGGCCAAAATCCTTGACAGCCCAGGCACTCCAGCTACGCAGGCGCGAATGATGTATCCAATTAACGTCCAAAGTTCACATGTGCTCAAGAAATTTTCAATGGCACCCCGGATACGGGAACTAGGACTCAATTCTTCAACGGGCTGGAATGAAACTACTGACAGAAAAAGAGGATACTTTAATTCTAAAATTGATCAACCTGATTCTTGGGAAAAGGTTATCCTTCAGGGACCGCACCTGACTGTTGCTTCTCCGTTTTCTAAGATTCCACGGACTGTGGTTAACAGCAACAATGATTGGGATGAAACGGATCTAGAGGCCATGCCTTCAGACTACATTCCACGGACAATGTATCAACCCGATTTCGAG
The DNA here is from genome assembly GCF_054511095.1 of Arthrobacter sp. TMN-49. Lineage (NCBI taxonomy): Bacteria > Bacillati > Actinomycetota > Actinomycetes > Micrococcales > Micrococcaceae > Arthrobacter > Arthrobacter sp. TMN-49. The sequence continues at coordinate 24,732 of NZ_JBTNDH010000035.1, forward strand.
AACATTGCGATCGTCAAGCGCAAGAACGCCACCGGAGCTGGCATGAAAGAAGTTGGTGTGGCCTATGATTCAGCGTTCACCCACTGGACGGATTCCGAGGGGAAATCTTTGTCGTCCCGCAAATTCTACCGACTTGCATGGAGACGAATGTCCGCGATTAGTAGCAAGCGAACACTTCACGCAACCGTGATCCCTCCAGGTCCTGCTCACCTGTTCACTCTTCATTCCGCCTCTTTTCCCGACTTGCAGGATGCAGGCAATCTTCTGGCTCTCGTTGGTGTCCTATCTAGTTTGCCCGCAGATTTCTTTATCAAAGCAACCGGGTCCAGCGACATACTTTTCCCGTTGCTCAGCAGCTTGCCAAGGGTTCCCGTTGACTGGCCATTGAGGCAGCTACTTAGCCAACGAGTGGCTAGACTCGTGTGCCTGTCTGACGCATACGCGGAAATTTGGAAATTTTCCATGGGTTCTCAATGGACCGCCGAGTCACCTTTCCGTGATGCAAGAAGTCGGCGCTTCGCCGAAGTTGAAATTGACGCCTTAGTGGCTATTATGCTTAATATTTCCGCCGATGAGCTGTGCACGATATACCGCACACAATTTCCTGTGCTGCAGGGGTATGAACAAAATGATCTCTACGACGCAAATGGGCGCAAGGTGCCGGGTGAAATGAACAAGGCCTTCCGGCAGCAAAGAGAAAATTTGAATGAAGCGCAACTCACATGGGTTCACCCTCAAAGCGGCGTCTCATACGTGTTTGAATTCCCATTCCAGGGGTTCGACCGAGAGGAAGACATGCGTGCAGCCCATGCACTTTTCACCAAGTTGATGGAGGAGATGGACTAGTGGCTGAGCTTCTGCCAACCTTCCAGGCCGGCGACCTGCATAAGGGTTTGTCCGACTACTTGGGCACCACTTTTGCTCTCACGGACAATGCTGCTCGTGGCGCTATCAATGAGTTTTTGGCTGACCCGGAGAACGGTCTCTTCAAGGGACCTTACGTGCGCCTGCGGCTGCCGTTCAAGCAAGCGGAGGACGGTTGGCGAGATTGCTTAGATTGGTACCAGGGGTTTGAACCCTATGGTCACCAGGCGGAGGCGTTCAAACGGTTGAGTTCGAAGCCGAGAGGTTCCTTGGTCTTGACAAGCTCGAACTACAATTCCGTTCGTCCTCTGCCGACCATGGTGACTACAGGTACCGGCTCGGGTAAGACAGAATCATTCCTCATCCCCATCATCGACCATGTTCTTCGTGCCAAGCTCAACGGCGTCACCGGCATGAAGGCTCTGATTCTTTACCCAATGAATGCCTTGGCCAATGATCAGGCTAAGCGCCTGGCTGAGATGCTCTCGGAGCACTCGGAATTGTCAGGCATCACAGCAGGCATTTACACCGGCCAGCAAGACGAACCTCGCACCATGGTGTCATCCGCGGGTTTGATCAACCAGCGCGACGTTTTCCGGGCCGAGGCACCGGACATCTTGCTGACCAACTACAAGATGCTGGACATGCTGCTACTCCGTAGCGAGGATGCCCCCATGTGGCAGCAATCTGCCAGGTCACTGCAGTATTTGGTGCTGGATGAATTTCACACTTACGACGGGGCGCAGGGCACAGACGTAGCCATGCTGCTCCGCCGTCTCGGGATGACGCTGAAGAGTTACTGGCCGGAAGACCTGTCGGAATCTCCACATGGCTTGACCGAAGAAGACCGTCAGCGCCCCTTGGGCAGGGCTACACCCGTTGCCACTTCGGCAACGTTGGGCGGCAATGGAGACCCCCAAGCCATGCTCCGCTTTGCGGAGACTGTCTTCGGCGAGCCTTTTGGTGAGGATTCCGTCGTCACTGAAGCACGGCTCGGGGCCCAAGAGTGGGCGGGGCTTGCACGCTCATCGGGAACCGGTCTTTCAATAGCTTCGATCGCCAGCCTAGTTGCCGAGGTCAACAGCGAGGTTGCGGCTGCCCGGCAAGATGACGGCGGTGCGCCGAATGACGCCGTCATCCGTGTTCTGTCAGAGCGGCTCTTCACGGAGGTTCCTTCTGATCTTTTGGACGCCGCGCGCACACACCCACTGACCAGCGCCCTGTTGGAACACGCAACCGAGGCGATCGCTCTTCGGGACCTTGCAACGAAGATCTTTATGGCCACCGCTCCAGCCACTGACGCAAAGGGATGGGAAGAGCGGACTGAATTCCTCAGCCATTTCATTTCATTCCTGAGCCAGATCCGCGCCGACCGTGGGCGTTCAGCAGTGAGCGTTGAGGTGCACTTGTGGGTCCGGGAATTATCTCGGATCGACCGTCTGGTCCACGGCGACAGTCGTTTTCGATGGAGCGATGACGGGGTTCAGCGCGACAATGAGTTGTATCAGCCAGCGTTGTATTGCCGGCACTGCGGCCGCTCGGGTTGGGGTGTACTCCTCGGGCCCACGGGCAGCGATCTGGATCTGGATGATTCCAAGATCCGTCTGAATAAAATGACGGGCAACGGTCGCTTCCGCGCCCTGATGTACGCGCCCAACGAGGCCGACAAAGTTGAACTGCACAATGCCGACACCCCCGACGTTGAGGGACTGCGATGGTTTGACGCGAAGAATCGCCAGATCCTTACCGACGCTCCGGATATGCAAGGGACAGATCTGCTGGAAGGCAGGATCCTCCCTGTCTTGATGCTCACCGGCCTTGAAGCTGATGATCAGTCCAAGAGTGATACCTGCCCCGCCTGCCAGAACGTGGACGGAATCTCGTTCTTGGGCAGTGCCATCGCCACGATGCTGTCGGTGACCACTTCCAATCTTTTCGGGGCCAAGGGGCTGAATGCCAACGAGAAGAAGGCGTTGGTGTTCACAGACAGTGTGCAAGACGCTGCGCATCGCGCTGGCTTCGTCCAATCACGCTCGCACATCCTGACGTTGCGCGCGGCATTGCGGACGGCCCTCGACGGCGAGACCACCTTGGAAGAGCTGGTCACCGCTGCGGTGGCCAATGCGAAAACGTCCGTAGAGCGTTATCAACTGATCGCACCCGATTATGTGGATCGTGATCAGTTTCGCGCATTCTGGAAGGACGGGTCCGTTTCGTCAGATGTCAGGAAGGCCAAGACCAGGGCGATTGCCCGCCTGCTCTTTGACGCCTCACTAGAATTTGGTTTGCAAAGCCGAGTGGGCCGGACGTTGGAAATGACGGGTACCGTCGTGGCCGAAGTCGATGCAGGATCCCCGCCAGTACTAGCAGGCATTGCCCGCAAGGCAGTCGAATCTGTTGCGCAACAGATGGCGTTTGACGGCACTCCTCCATCTACGGACGACTTGTTGCGGTGGACCCGCGGCGTGCTGGAACGCATGCGTATACGCGGCGGAATTCAGCACAATTGGCTGGACTCCTATGTAAAGAAGGACGGTAATCGGTGGCAGATCTGGGGTGGTCGGCGCAAGTCAGAGGGCATGCCTGCCTTCCCGACTGGCCGGCCCGCGCCGTCGTTCCCCCGTATTGGTCCCGCCACTAAGACATCCGATAACCTCGATCCCGTCACACCGACTTCTTCCTGGTATGCCCGTTGGGCGGCCCAATGCCTAGGTGTTTCAAACGCGGACGGAGGGTTCTTGGCCAGGGCACTTCTTCGCGAGCTTGAGAAGGGCGGAGCGCTGACTGCGGTGGCCACCGAAAGCGGGGCAGAAGTATTCGCGATCCCCGCGTCGAAAGTGGTCCTCAATGCGCCGTCTGCCGAATCGTTGGCCGAGAAGAAGAACTTCCTGCAGTGTGATGTTTGCAAAGCGCTGACGCCCGGTACTGAGACGGTGGTCAATCAGCTGGCTGAGGCCCCTTGTATGTTCACTCGCTGTCCGGGAAGACTGCAACGTGCTGCGGTTGAGCGGGACTACTACCGCAACTTGTACAGCTCCCCCGACATGAAGCGTGTTGTCGCACGCGAACACACTTCCCTTCTCGACGAGAAGACCCGGCTACAGTACGAAACACAATTCAAATCGAGCAGCTCCGATCCCCAAGCTCCCAACGTGCTGGTGGCCACACCCACCTTGGAGATGGGTATCGATATTGGCGATCTGTCTTGCGTGATGTTGGCTTCGCTGCCCACATCCGTCGCGTCGTATCTACAGCGCGTCGGTAGAGCGGGTCGCCTGACAGGCAACTCACTGGTGCTGGCCTACGTCCGTGGGCGTGGCGAACATCTGCCTAAGCTGCATGACCCACTCTCCGTCATCAACGGCGAGGTGCGGCCACCGGCCACATACTTGGACGCTGAGGAGATCCTACAGCGCCAGTACACAGCACACGTGGTGGACCGCTTTGCCCGTGAGGCCGGACGCCCGCATCCTCGCAAGGCGACGGCGGCACTCGGTAGCGCCGTCAACGGCTCGTTCCTAGGCGATCTGATCAAAGAATCTGCCGCCAATGCGGCTGACTACCTAGATGACTTCCTTGCCCAGTACGGTTCCTTGCTGGCCACCGCCAGCATTGACGCACTACGTGCCTGGGCCACACCGCCGTCGTCGGGTCAGCCCACATCCATGGCCCGGCATCTCATCAGGGCCGCGCGGCTCTGGTCCCAAGATGTGGAAGAACTTGAGGCACGCCGCAAGGAAATTGATGCTCAATTGCCGGAGCTGGAGGCAAAAGCGCTTTCCACCGCCGCCACAGCAGACGATGTGCAATCCCCCAAGACCGCCTATGCCACGCTGAAAATGCTCGCCCGTCAACTGCACGACCTCAAGGGCGAGTACTGGATCTCCGTGCTGGAAGAATACGGCGTGCTGCCCAACTACACGCTGCTGGATGATTCCGTCAGCCTGGACGTTGGCGTGAGCTGGCGCGACATAGACACCAACGCCTTCATTACTGAGAGCGTCGGATACCAGCGCGGCGCATCGATCGCCTTGACTGAGTTGGCTCCGGGAGCCACTTTCTACGCGCAGGGGCTGCAAGTGAAGATCGACGCCGTCGACCTCGGCCCGCAGCAGAGCCACGTTCAGAAGTGGCAAATGTGTCCCCAATGCGGTTGGGCCAACACGACAGTGGACGCTACCGGTCCCGTGGCAGCGTGCGCGCGTTGTTCCACCACGGCGATAGCCGATGTCAGTCAGACGTATGACGTCGTTGTGCTCAAGAAAGTTTCTGCCGAAGTCAACCGTGACGAGGCGAGCATCGGCGACCGCTCCGACAATCGGGTGAAGGAACTGTTCAATGTGGCCACTGCGGCGGATATTGATCCGCAGCATGTCACTCGCCAGTGGTATCTTGACGGTATCGATTTTGGCGCGAAGTATCTCCGACGCACGGAGATTCGCTGGCTCAACATGGGCCGTTCGGCGGCCAACGCCTCCACACGCACGGTAGCTGGCGAGGATATCAAGACCCCGATGTTCCGGGTGTGTTCGTACTGCGGCCAATTGGACCAGAACGCCAAGGAGAACAACCCGCACGAGCACCGTTTCTGGTGCAAGTACCGCAAAGCTAGCGAAGAGAACGTGCGAGAAGTGGCGCTGGCCCGTACCCTGTCCACGCAGGGTGTGGCATTGCGGCTGCCTCTCGCAGCTGTCATTGGCGATGACTTTGCCCTTCCCAGTCTGACGGCGGCCCTTTTGCTGGGCCTGCGCGAAGTATTGGGAGGCACCCCCGACCACATCGACATCGTGAAAATCAACGAGCCACAGCCCGGTGGCGAGGTCGCCGTGAGTCTGTTGCTACATGACAAGGTTCCTGGTGGCACCGGCTACCTTGCTGAATTCGCTGAGCCTGAAAAGGTCTGGACGCTCTTGCACGCAGCGTGGCAGATTGTGAAGAACTGCAGCTGTCAAAGCGAAGAGCGGCTAGCCTGCCATAACTGTTTGTTGCCCTTTGCGCCGTCGTGGATGACCGACAAAGTATCCCGCGTGGCTGCCCAACGCCTCTTGGCGGAGATTTTGTTCAGCGGGGCTGTCCCAGCGGACGACACCCAGGTGCCGGACTTCGAGATGTGGAAGACCACCACCGTGGAGCCAGCAGTTAACAGCGATCCCGAATCTCACCTGGAACAGAAGTTCCGCCGGGCACTGATGAAGCGCTTGGAAAACGTTGGCGCCCAGGCCACGGTGACTCCGGGCATCTGGGGTGACACCGTGGTGTTCAGGCTGCCCGGTGGCCGCGCACGGTGGTCATTGACGCCACAAGAAGATGTTCTTGGAACCCGGCCCGACTTCACGTTGTGGTCCCAGGACCCGTCCATTCCGAAGATTGCAATCTACACGGATGGGCATAAATATCACGCCTCGCCGGAGCACAACCGGATTGCCGATGATGCATCGAAGCGCACTGCCTTGCGCGAAGCTGGGATCATCCCTTGGGCGATTACTTGGGCCGATGTCAACACTTTTGGATCCTCAGACGGTACCGGCCCGGCTAGCGATGTTCCTGAGTGGTACGAAGCCTCTCGCGTGCAAAAGATCCAAGCACGCTTTAGCCTCAAACCTGCGCTGCTGGAATTGGTAAGTATGGATGCCATGAGCCAGTTGTGGAGCTGGATCAACAATCCAGTGACGGAAGACTGGCAGCACTTTTCTGAAGTTGTTCCGATGATGCTCATGGACCGGCCCTTCAAATCGTCTATCGAAAGCGTGGGTGAACGGGCCACTGCTTACCTGATGTCGGAGCCGCAGGACGTTGTAGCCGGCACCGACAACTGCTGGCAATACGGCAGAGGCCCTCTAGTTCTGTCCGCGGGAGCAAGGTCCATGGACGCCAAGGGTTTTGTTGTATCCCTGCTTCTGGACGACCGCCCAGCGGCTGTTGGATCCGGCAGTCACGAAAAGTCCTGGCGAGAATGGCTTCGCTTATCCAACTTGATGGCATTCAAGCGGACGGGCCTCACAATAGGTACCGCTGACTTGATCGCTGCAACTCCTGATATTGAGGTCGTTTTCTCTGGCAGTCATGGCAGTCATGCCGAAGAATCCGTGAGTTCTGAATGGCAGGAAATCCTGGATATGGCTACTGATGAGGAACTGCCGCTTCTGCAGGAAATGGCACTCCTGGCCAACATAGCCGTCCCCGAACTGGGGTTGGAGCTGAGCGACGGAAGCGTCGTATCGATCGGCTGGGCGGATCGGAAAATCGGTGTCCTCCTGGACGGTGAAGATCCTGCACCATTCATTGCCGCAGGCTGGACCATCGCAGCGCCCAATATCGAGGACATTACCCAAATCTTCATTGAATCTGAGCAGAAGGAGACTCTCTAATGGCCACGGTGACAATGACCAAGAGCAAGGACAAGCTCGACACTTCCATGAAGGGCAAGGTGTACGACTTCCTGTATAAACTTCAGGAAAACGATGCCTCCCCCGGCCTGCATATTGAGCCAATGCAGAAGCCCTTAGACAAGCGTGCCCGAACGGGGCGGGTTGACTTGAATTTCCGGGCCGTATTGTTCCGTCTGGAGGGTGGGGCGGAGCCTCACTATGTCTATATGGGCACGTGGCCGCATGACAAGGCCATCGCGATCGCACGATCGACCGTGCTTCAGGTCAACCCCATCAACGGTGTGTTGGAACTGATCCAGGCGACGGCGCCCGATCTGGCAGAACAGGATGCTTTCGCTCCACCGGCTGGCCCCGCTAAGGACTCGGCAGTACCGGCCGAACCGACTGCACCCACCTGGGCCAATGGACTAGTCAGTGCCGGCTACACAGTCGAGTACCTAACGAACGACCCCGGCATCGATCCCCGAGTAGCTCATGCCGCCCTTGACGCTAGCAACCTGGCCCAGTTCGCCGTCGTCGTTGATAATGCTCCGGACTGGCAGGGAATTGCTCTTCTGGATCTCGAAGCCGGAAAATCCCTAGCTGAGGTCAAGGAGGAGCTGGGCCTTGGCACCTATCTGGAGGATACGAGTAAGTCCGAGGATGAGAAGGTTCTTGAGGCGCTGAACCATCCTGCCTCCAAAATTCAATTTGCGTTCATTGGTGAGAATCCCCAGGAGCTCCGGGACGCTATCGAATCCGGTGACTTTGAGGCGTGGCGGACCTTCCTCCACCCGGCCCAGCGCGCCTATGCGGAAAACTCACGCAATGGCTCGTTTCGGTTGTCGGGTGGTGCGGGTACGGGCAAAACTGTCGTGGCTGTTCATCGTGCCAAGAACCTGACCACTTCAGCACCTGCTGCTCGGGTCCTGCTGACTACCTTCACCACTACCTTGGCGAAGTCGCTGGGATCCAGTGTCGCCAAACTTGATGCTTCCCTGGCTGTCGCAACGAAGCTTGGTGACCCCGGGATTCATGTTGCGGGGATCGATGCCGTTGCTTTGGCAGTGCTCAACGACGGTTCGGTCACCGAACGAACAGGGGCTTTGGAGCAAGTGCTGGGTGTCGCGCACTTGGTCGGTACCAAGCGGCCCGAATCTGATGACTGGCAAGCGGCCGCCGCTTCGGTGGAGCATGGTTTGGAACCGGCGTTGGCCAACTCCACGTTCCTCTCGGAGGAGTACATTGCTGTTGTCCTCGCCAATTCGGTGACCAGCAGGGATGAATACCTGAAGGCGTCGCGCCTTGGTCGTGGCACTGCTTTGACGCGACCCAAGCGAATTGCTGTGTGGAAGATTGTTGAGTCCTATCGCCGAGCAAACCGCATGGACGACAAGCTCAGCTACGCTGAAATCGCCGCTCTCGCCGCTGCTGTCCTTAATATTCGAGCAGCTTCGGGTGGGGACCGGCCGGCCGACCATGTCATTGTTGACGAGGCTCAGGACTTCCACGCCGGCCATTGGCTGTTGCTTCGTGCGCTCGTGGCCGAAGGGCCCGATGACCTATTCATTGCAGAGGATTCCCACCAACGGATTTATGGGCAGAAAGTCCCTCTCTCGAGGTTTGGCATCAAGATTGTGGGCCGCTCAAAGCGCCTGACCTTGAACTACCGCACCACGGCCGAGAACCTCGCCTTTGCTGTTGGGCTATTGACAGGCGCTCCGTTCGTGGACCTTGAGGATGCTCCGGAGGAATCTGGAAAGTATCGTTCCGCACGAAGTGGTCCCGTTCCTGTACGCCAGGGAGTATCTTCATTTGCTACCGAACTGGATGCTGCCGCTGAGGCCATCAATCGTTGGGGCGTGTCCGACACAGCCATTGGAATCTTGGTCCGTGCGAAATACCAAGTCAACCAGGTGGTTGCTGGCCTGCAGGAACGGGGCATCCACGCGCGAACTTCAGCAGTCACCGTCTCCTCTGGAGATCCCGTGGTGTTGACTATGCATGCTGCCAAGGGCTTGGAGTTCTCCAAGGTCATCTTGATGGGCGTCAGTGATTCTTCGTTGCCGCAGAAGGCAGCTCTGCAAAATCTTGCCGCGTCTGAACTGGACGAAGCACTGCTGCGAGAACGGTCACTGCTCTACGTGGCGGCTACACGTGCACGCGATGAACTGCTGGTGACGTGGAGTGGTGAGCCGTCGGGGTTGCTCGGAATATTCGAGGTTCACACGCCTTGGCTCTGGGCGGGTGTGGATAAGTAAACTCCACCGAAGGCGATGGGACTCCCTTGCGAATCGGGGCCCTCGCCACCAAAAAATCCATGGCGGGGTCTTGGAACCCGCATCCACGAGGTAAACATCTCGGATGACCGGGCGGTGTCATACCCTCGAAGCAACAAGTTGGTTGAATAGAGGAGTTGCTGGTGGGGCGTAGGGCGTTGTCGTTTTCGGATCGGGCGGACATCGCTGTAGGCATCCTGGC